>CACXIM010000001.1 GCA_902767725.1 uncultured Bacteroidia bacterium
CAGCAACATTGCTGTCCAACTCATCCGCAATCAGTTCATTGCAAACCAAATCGCCTGAACCTGCCACATTCAACTCGGTTTTCTGTGCGCTAACGCTTTCATGGAAAATGATGTCGCCCGAACCTGCAAGGTTAACTTCCAACTTCTCACCCTTCAGCGAACTGAGCGCATTGAAAGTACCGCTTCCAGCAAGGTTGAGATATTCCAAACTCGGTGCCGTCACCTCAATGATGAACTGTGTAGCTTTCAAGTTGGTGTTTTTGTCTTCCTTTCGTTTACCCATAAGCAGCTCATTGTCTTTAACCTTTATATCAAGGTATTCGACAAGGTTTTCATCCACACTGACAATGCAAGAGTACTTATCTGCTTTGGTGAAGTTTACAGTAGCCGATAAAGAAGTCGAGATTCCATTGAAATCAGTCATATCGTAGTTGCGAGTTACAATGTTGCCATTGCCTTTAATAGTTTCTCCGCCCAGCGACTCACCGCTAACGGTTATGGTACACGATTGGACAACCATAATGATTACAGAAATTGCAATAACCAAAAAATGTCTTTTCATAGTGCTGAAGTTTTAGTTGATTTCCTGTAAGACGGAGTTATGCCGAAAAAGTTACAGTTAGATGAAGTTTTTTTTGATTCCCGTTCCTCACCAGTCTGCCACTTAGCGTCACTGCGAGGAATGAAGCAGTCCAGAAAGCCTATTCCCTGGATTGCTTTACTCGCAATGACACGAAGCGCGTGCAGGAGCAAAGTCTAGACAAGAATGTTTTTTATCAAAACAGATAGCTTACGTTGAAAGCACCCGTACGGAGACGTGCTTGTGGCACCCCTTCTCCAACGAAGAGCGGATTGAGTTGATAACGCCGTCCTCCATCAATTTTGACTTTTCCCATCTGGAAACCGATGCTCCAGCCGATTCCCCATTGGTTGGGATTGATGGCCAAATCCGATTGTTCCTTGACATCGGCCTTCAAGATATAACCATAATAGCCTCCGATACCGAGATAAATGTCCATCCCCATCTCACCTACCTTGAACAACAAGTTGGCTGGAACCAAAACGGATTCTTGATGATATGGGAGATAGGAACTGTATAGGTCGTTTTCGTCGGGGAATCTTGCGTTGAGATACTCATATAAGGCCTTGACCTCCAAACTTACATTACGGCCCAATCGGTTTTGGGTTGTGATACCTGCATCAAAACCATACCTGGTTTTGCCATTGAAGGCGGCATCAGGGAAGGCAATATAACTGTTTGCAAGTGCAACAGTCGGCCCTATCTCAAAGGCTTTTTTCTTGCCACCGTGAATGACAGCAATCTTTCCTGAAGATTTCAAATCGGTCTTGTTGGCAAGACATTCCGTCACATCAGCCATGTAGCTCGTGATGCGGTCCATGCCTTCGTAATCGATGAGTTCGGCATCATCTTCAGGCTTATGATAAGGCGATTTCAGACCTGTTGTGACATACAAGGTAGGTACGTTTTTCTTGGCAAAGCCCTGCGTATCGGTAGCACCAAAAACAGAGGTCTCAAAGTTGTAGGCATCAATGTCCATTTGCATCTTCTTAGCCTCTTGTTCGAGCAACTTCTTGCCATCTTTGATGGTGGCCGCACCATGGAGCCTAAGTGTTTTGCCCTTGTGAAGCCAACCAACCATGTCGATGCTCATCATCAACTTGATTTTGTTGAGGTCCAGTTGCTCAGTAAGGTAGTTTGATCCCCAAAGTCCCTTTTCCTCAGCATCGAAAGCCACTACGATAATGCTGCGTTTCAATTGGCTTTGGCGGGCTTTCAAGATGCGGGCCATCTCTATAATGGTTGCTGTACCAGAAGCATTGTCATCGGCACCGTTGTAAATCTTGTCGTTTTTGACTCCGACATGGTCGTAATGGGCACCAATGATGATGTACTCATCCTTCAAAACCGGGTCATTGCCAGGGATGACGCCCACAATGTTTTTGTAAGTAGTAGTGCCATACTTTTCGAATGGCTGATAAAAGCCTTCTTTGTAGTAAGGTTCTATGCCTATCTCCTCGAACTGCTTGACAATATATTGTGCCGCTTTGTCAGCGTCCACAGTTCCTGCATCACGTCCTCTCAAAGAATCGCTAGCCAAGAGATAGACATGCTTTTTCAGGCGTTCCTGCTGTGCGGATTGTGCATTTGCCATACAGCTGACTAAGAGCAAGAATACAAGGCTAATAATTTGTTTGCGTGTTTTCATTGTATTGAGTTTATCGGTTTCTTCTATTATTTGGAAAACATCACCTTCTCGCTGTTGAACATCTTTGTGAGTAACCAGATGCCCAATCCCGTATAGAGCGCGTTGGCGGCAATCGTGATAATGATGGGCAATAAATGGGCTTCATGGGCAAAGACTTGCGACATGGCTAACACACTGTTGTAAATCGGAATCAAGTAATATGCGATACTGTCCACTTTTGTGCCCGACATCATCGGAATCATGCCCACCAGCATCACCACAAGCATCAAGGGAGCCATCACAGCTGAGGCTGCCTTTACGGACTTGGCTTTGGCCGAGATAATGGAGGTGACCGAGACAAGGATAAGTACTGTGCTGAAAATCAACAGCAAAAGTGTCACATAATCCGATACTTGATAGATATTGGCATCCAAGCCCATCTCATCGGCATGAATCAGTTTGGGCAACGACAGCATCATGCCCAAGAAGCTCGACAAGCCGCTCAGCATGGCGAAAAACGAGAGGCTCAACACCTTGCCCAAAGCCAGCTCACGACGCTTCAACGGCGTCACCAACAAGGTGGCGATGGTGCCGCGCTCCTTTTCACCAGCAATAGAAGGCGGGGCTATCGACATGCAGCCCGAGAACGCCATCAGCAAGAGCAGCATAGGAATCAGTTCGCTGAAGAAATTGCCCACGACATCCTCATTCGAGGCAAGGTCATACACCGCCGAGCCATCCACCGTGCTGTTGATGTCGAAACGGTTGCAGATGGTGCTTTCGTAGGCATCCAACGCTGAACTCACCATCATATAGGCCTGCTGCGACGACTCCGAAGCAGAGTTGTAGAGCAACTGCACATTGGGTGCCATTTGATGGCCGCAAGTCGGGTCGTATTGGGCAGTCAGGGAATCAAAGTCCTCCGGAAAAACCAAAAGGATGTATTTGCTGTCTTTCAAGACAAGCTCATTACGGAGTTTCTCTGCATCAAAATTTTCCGTCACCATCTCCAATGGCAGGGCTTCCAATACGGGATGCACGCTTTCAGGCAAGTTCTCCACATACATGATGGCAGTCTCCTCTTCCTTAGGTTGCATGAAATTGTTGCCCATAAAGGAATAAATGAGATAAATCAGCAGACCCGGCATGATGACTGTGGTCATCAGCATGGTACGGTCGCCAAAGAAGCGGGCGCATTCCTTCTTGATAATGGTCCAAGTATTGTTTTTCATCACTCCATCCCTCCTTTCTTTTCCTTATAGATGTCGAAGAAACGGTCTTCAAGCGTCTGACCAGCACAGATGCCTTCCAAGGTGTCGCAATGCGTCAGTTGTCCATCGATGATGATACCCACGCGGTCGCAGAGTTTCTCTACGAGGCTAAAGATATGGGTGGAAAGAATGATGGTCTTGCCTTGTTCGCGCAATTCCTGAAGATAGTCTGTCACCGTTCGTGCGGTGAGCACATCCAAGCCGTTGGTCGGTTCATCGAAGATGACAAACTCAGGGTCGTGCACCAACGAAACCACAAGCGAAGTCTTTTGCTTCATGCCAGTCGACAGGTCAGCCACCTTGACTTCAGCGAAACGGTCGATGCCGAAACGCTTGAACAATTTGGTTTTGCGCTCCGCAATAACTTCTGGTGCAATGCCATAGAGTTGAGAGAAGAAATCGAACAAGTAATTCGGTGTAAAGAAGTCTTCCAATTTCAGTTCAGAGGTCAGGAAACCGATCTTGGCCCTCACCTGCTCCGGCTGGCTCACGATGGAGCAACCGTCGATGAAAGCATCGCCCTTGTCGGGAACAATGAGGGTGGCAAGCATGCGCAAAGTGGTGGTCTTGCCCGCGCCATTGGGGCCCAACAATCCGAAGATCTCGCCCTTGTTGGCGGTGAACGAAAGGTTGTCGACAGCGACAATCTCCTTCCGATCTGTCCTTTCTATTTTCTGTTGCTTGCGAGAGAGCTGAAAGGTTTTGCTAAGGCCCTCTACGCGAAGGATTTCGTTCATGATAAGATAGTTTTAAGACTATTGAAGGTGTTTTTACTTTCCCTCATCCGTTTTTTTCTTGATAGCAATACCAATGATGAGGCCAATAATGCATCCTATTCCAGTGCATAAGACACTTATGGAAACATCTTTGCCTATGGTTAGTGCTACTGCGACGGTCAAAATGGCGACACCGATAGCAAGTAAAATGATGTAATGATTTGCTTGTAGTTTCTTCATGGCGATTGATTATTTGTTGTGGTTCTATCAAGGTTGTTGAGTTTTCCGCTACGCGGGAATGGAGTTAGTCGTGTTGTTGCTTTGCGGCGGCTTGAGGAGTAAACGACTCGTAAGCTTCACTTGCCGCCGCAGTATACATAACACCAATACTCCATTCCCGCAGGGAATCTTTTACATCTTTATCTCCTCTATCCCAATGCCCAGCAACTTCATCTTCTTGACCACCTCGGGTAGTTCCTTTTCGAGGAACTCCTCGCGCATTTGCTTGAGGACGATGTCCTTGGCCTCAGCGGAGATGAAGTAGCCGATGCCACGCTTGTTGTAGATGATGCCCGCATTCGTCATGGTCTCGTAGGAGCGCATGATGGTGTTGGGATTCACGCCGAGTTGGATGCCGTAGTCGCGCACCGAGAGGATGCGGTCATCGGCTTTCAGTTCGCCACGCAGGATCTGCTCATAAATCTGCGAGCAAATCTGCAAGTATATGGGTTTATGTGCGTTAAATTCCATGGTTTAGTATTTTTGGGTTTTAAGTTTGAAGAATATACCGATATATAGTGCTATGTCATGCTGCCAATCATGTCAGCGATGCTCTCAAGATTCGCATCTGAAATGAAATTGAAGATGTTGGAGGAAAACATCACCACCTGCATGATGGTAGACATAATGTAGGAAACACCCATCATGATGCCGAAGGTGGCACCAGTCTTATGGTGTTTGAACAGCAGGTTGCCCATCATGAAAAAACCAATGGTGAACAGGAAGCCCACGAGGTAATTCCAGACCTCTACAGTGCCAACTTTATTCATCATATTAAGTCCAAAATAATAGTCTTCTGTCAAGTCAGAAGGGTCCAAGACACCTGAAGGATCGGCAAGTTGTTTAAAGAAATCCGACATTGTGTTCATCATGCCAAAGCTTTTGATATAACGATCGAATCCTCCTACAGGAAGCAAAGTCAGCAGTGAGTCGATGCCATACGACACTAGAATCACAACTACAGGAGTCATGATACAGTAGAGCACATAACTCAGGTATTTCTCCCAATTGGAGACGGGCAACATGGCGTAACGCACGCCTTCACGTGGTAGGTTGATGTCGCCAAAAGCCTTAGCCGGAACGAGGATGCATGACAAGAAAACGGCAACATAGATGACCATCCAGCGGACAAACGTCGGCATTGCGAAGCCAAACACAGCCGTCAACAACCAAGTGGCTACATTCAGGCTGCATAAGATGGCCAAGGTGATGCCAAAATTGCGGAGATACTTCTTGCCGTCCACGGCAAGGAGTTTCCCAAACCTATTGAAATTGAAGGTATTATTCATGGTTAGTATTTTTGCGTTTTGATTTTACGATACGTACCGAAATAGAAGCCACAGGCAATAACTAGCATGATAGCACTATAAATCCACAGATTGGCAATGCTGTCCGTACTGAAGATCACATCAAACACCTGCCAACCATCTGTCAGTTGGAGCAAGAGGACCAAAACGAACATAATCAGTAGGAACCAGCCAAAAGTCTTTCCCGACTTGCGGCGCTTGAAGACCATGTTGCCAAACATGAAGATAGATGACTCAGCCCATGCCGTAGTTACCAACATCACTGTGAAAGCTAAAAACACACTAGGAGAAGCGTTCTTGAAAGCATCCAAAACTGGGATATACTCAACGAAACCGCCGAAAGGCAGCAAAGTCATGAGACAGTCGACAAGCCAGCTGCCTACCAAAGTCAGGGCAGGCGTGACTAACGAACAATAGAGGAACATACTAATGAACTGTTCCAATCCAGTAGCAGGAAGCATGGCAAAACCCACCCCCTCACGTGGCAAGTTGACCTTGCCATAAATCCTAGAAGGTGCCGACATAACGGTGATGGCAACAAGGAGGAAGATGATGTAGAGTCGGATGAATGCAGGCAATTCGAAGTCGAAGACCAGACTCGTCACCCAAAACATGACCGGCATGCTGATCCACACCAGCAGCGTGATGCCGAAGTTACGAATGAAGCGCTTCCAGTCGTAGGCCAGCACCTTATTGAAACGGTTGAAATTGAAGGTATTATTCATGATAATAATCTCCTATAAAAGTTTTTACTCTGGATTGCTTCGTTCCTCGCAATGACGCAAAGCGTGTCATCATTGCAAGCGAAACATTACTATCCAAAGATTTGCTTGATGGTTTCCTTGTTCTTCATCACGGTGTTGAACAACACCTCGATACTGATTTTGCTGTCGTAATGGTTGGGATTGCGCGTCACGCTAACGTAGCCACCAGGAATCATCTCGCTGTATAGTGCATCGGGAGCCTCATCCATGCCATAGTCGAAATAGAGCTTGTCGGTAATCTCGCGGAACGAGGCCTTGAGCAGCACCTCGTCATGGTCAAGGATGATGATGGGATCGATAAGGTTTTCCACATCCTTCACCTGGTGGGTGGAAATGATGATGGTGCGATTTTCGGTGGCGTGCTTGGTGATAACCTGACGGAAGAGGGTCTTCGAAGGGATGTCGAGGCCATTGGTGGGCTCGTCGAGGAGCAGATAGTCCGTATTGAGCGACAAGGCCGTGGCAATCAAGCACTTTTTCTGTTGACCAAAAGAAAGCTCTCCGTATTTGCGCTTGGGATCCACTTCCAGTTCATCACAAAGTTCGAGGAAAAGTTTCTCGTCGTAGTTGGGATAGAACACACCCAATTCGCGTACATTATTAATAGGTGTGTTGTCCGGGATGGCAAAATCCTCCGAGATGAAGAAAATCTTCTGGAGGGTTTCGGGATAGCGGTTGAAGGGGGCGATGCCGTCCACTTCGCAGGTACCTGCTGCAGACTTCTGCAGACCGCTGATGAGTTTCAGCAGGGAGGTCTTCCCCACTCCGTTTTCGCCCAAAAGGCCGTAGATGTTGCCCTTCTCAAAGCAAAGGCTGATGTTTTTGAAGACTGGCTGACTCTTGTAGCCGAAGTCTAAGTTCTTGATTTCAATCATGTTGTTATATTTTGTGTTAGTGTATTAGTCAAATAGAACACTGCAAAAGTACAACAATTTTCATTACTGTCAAGAAAAAAGTGGATTTTTTTTATTTTTTTGGAAAAAAGTGGAATACCTTGAATGAAAACGAGTCACTCACGCCTTTACCCTCATAGCGGGCATGACCCGCTATCTCCCACACAACGAAGACGTTTTTCCGTGTGAGGGATGGCGGATGCGACTCCGCCATGAGGGTAAAAGGCATAAATGATGTGCTCCGTGCTTGAAATCTCCTAATGTTGGAGCTTATTATAATGGCAAACCATCATCTCCCCCTTGTCCTTCGCGTGGAGATGCATTGCCCCGCCGAGGCAGTTCTTGTACACCTTGCAATCGGCGCAAGGGCCTTGTTTCATCCATGCACGGTCGCGGAAGGGTTGGAAACGGTTTTCCCAAACATCGAGGAAATCATCTTGATAGATATTGCCCTGCACATAGCTGCGGTCGATGTTGGGGCAGGCCGAGATGGAACCGTCAATCAAGACGGAGCCGATGGTGATGCCAGCGCGACAGAAATAATACCAGTCGCGGACCTTGCGTTCGTAAGGACCGACGTAGGCCTCACAACTGAACATGCAATCGATTTTTCCTTCTTTTCGAGTGGCGACGATGAAATCCATCATTTGGCGGAGTTGCTCGTTGCTGAGCTGCAAGCCATCGTCGGCAGCAGCTCGGCCAATCGGAGCGATGGTGAACAAACGCCAGGCTTTTACCTTGTGCTCGATGAGCAACTGCCTGATGGCCTCCAACTCACCAAAGTTCATCGGACTGACGCAAGTGACAATATCGTATGTAGGAAGACGCTTTTCGTTGGCAATCAAGTCGATGGCACGAAGGGCGTGGTCGAAGCTGCCTTGGCGTTTGCGGAAGGCATCATGCGTTTCACGTAAACCGTCGAGACTGATGGTGATGCTGCACATTCCAGCCTTCATCAGTTTCTCGTGCATCGCCTCGTCATAGGCATACCCGTTGCTGACAATGCCCCAGGGGAAGCCGTGCTGCCGAAGTTGCCGCCCACAGTCGGCCAAGTCGGGGCGCACCAAAGGCTCGCCGCCCGTGATGACGACCAACACGGAGTTGCGTTTGTATTTGGTTTCAAGTGGTTTTATGGCGTTCAGGAAATCCTCGAAAGGCATGTCCTTGTAGCGCGACGAAGCCAAACAATCAGAGCCGCAATGCTGGCAATTGAGGTTGCAGCGTTGCGTGCATTCCCAAAAGAGGTAGTTCAACTCATGGAGTTGAGTCTCTTTCTTGCGAAAATAGTTATGGAAGGCTTGGAGCATTATCGGCCAAACACTTTACTGGTTGCTTTCTAGTTTGATGTCTAAAGCACTGAGATCGGAATCAGAAAACAATGTCGTGTCCAAAGGCATGAAATTTCCATCAGCATCATTGACCTTGAGGATAAAGCTTGCTCCGTAACGACAGTTACCCCACTGAAGTATCTCAAAATACCCATTGCTATCCGTCTCAGCAGTGATATAATCATAGGTCGTGCCAAGATTTCGAGAACTCAACATAATGCCTTCAAGCGGTTGCCCTGTCACCTTGTCGGTTACATAACCGCTCAAAACGAATTCACATTGATCCGTGCTTGGCACACCATAGCAGGCCTGCATGATGAACATCACCGTTGTGAGTGCCGAGGCTTTCATCAGCCCCCTTAACCATTTGTAGATTATCATAGCGTCATAGTTTAGTTGCTACAAAAGTATATAGAAATGCAATAAAAACAACACATCTTTGTTGCATTACAAAATATATTATAAAACCACCGTTGATTATCAGACGTTTATAAAAACCGATTACAAACTATTTCTGAACCAAGGAGGGTGCTTTTCAGCAGATATTTATAACTCCGCCTGAACTAAAGTATCAGCCACTGGCGTCTCGATGGGAGCCTCAGGCTCCATAGCCTCATTACTCATTTCCATCGGATCAGGCATATCCTGATCACGATAGGGAGCGCCATAGCAGGCCTGCATGACGAACATCACGGTCGTCAAAGCGGAGGCTCTCAAAAGCCACCTGAACCATTTGTAGGATTTCATAACGCGCGTTTTTATGGATTACGTTGCAAATTTATACAAAATACTTGAAATGCAACTTCGCCCAACACAACCTCTTGACAAGCAGACAAATAGCTATTTCCGCCCAAGATCACGCGACCCATGACATCGCAAAGTACAAATTCCGTGTCACGCGAGCGTCCATCCAACATTTTGATGTGCACGACATCTTCCGTCGGATTGGGATAGATGACAAAATCATCCGTATTCGATTGGTAATCATGAATTTTGCAAGGTTCGTATGCCTCGTATGCGTGAAGATAGTCCTCTACCCTGTCTTGAAGGAAAGCTCGGACGAGCGAAACGCCCCAATACCAATAGTCGTTGCTCACCGGATTGCCAAAACGATGCACTTGATTGGGTATCTCGGGCTCTAACATAGACACAATGCTTTCAAGATAGGGGGAGACGAATTCAAACTGCAAGTTGCTGTCGCACAAATCATAAATGCGTTCGCGTAACCTTAGTTTAAAATCGTTGTTCTCCAATAGTCGCCTGAAAAGCAGCGTTGACTTGCCTCCCGTATGCCAACTGTCGCTCGGCCCATAACAAGCATTTCCAAAAATATCGTAGTCCTCTTTCAACAAAGCATCATCGCCATCGAAAAAAATGAAACGCCACTTGTTGTCGCCAGCTTGCCAGCATCGCATATTGTTTGCCGGCCAATCGGCATTGGCGATAAAGGTCTCAAGGATTTGGTAGTCGATGAAGTTGTCGATATCGATAATAGAGCTGACATAAGCATAGTTGAGGCTGTCGGAAAGGTCGGCATCCTTCAACCAATCCAACAACTGCAAAAACTGTGAGCAGTCGCCAGACTCCTCTTCAAGGACCCATTCCCAATTCTGGCCTTCAAAACCATTTCCACAAAGGATGTTGCATTTCTCAGGCGCGATGTCGAAATGATCCTCAAGGTAGTGGTCGTCGAGCTTCTCTTGAAGGAAATAAATCCCCCAGTATTCACCGTTGAGATATACCACCACTGGCCTTGAGTTGGCCGCCTCCAATCCTAATTCCAGCGCCATACGGTTGGCAACATAATCCTGCACTCCAGTCCCAGGCCAAAGTGTGGAAAAAGGCTTGAGAACAAGATGTTTGAAGCTCTTGATTTGGGTGGTCTCAAAAAAGCGTCCTTTGAAGCGTTTCTTGCCATATTCCTCGCGGGCGTAGAGCTTCATTCCTTTGGCGTATGCCTTCCTCGCACGGTTGCCATGTGTCCGCAGGCCACATTGCTGGTTGACACTCTCCCCATGGGGCAAATAAAACTCCACATTGGCCAAGCGCTCCCATTCAATTCCTCGTTCGTAATAGTTACCCGTCCAGTCGGGATAGTCAGGGTTGAATAATGCCCCGGGGACGAAAATACCCGTGTCGTAGTCGAATAAGGAGAGCGAATCGGCGCAAACCGACACCACTGCCAAACCGTGATGATCGCAGCCCAAACCGTGAATGAAATAGGTATTGGTCACCACTTCCGTAATGCGCTGACCCTCATCATCGAAGGCCGCCGCGCGAATAACGATGGCATGTCGAACGGAATCAGGCTCGTAGGGATCGAAAACCGGTGCTATAGGAAGCGTATAAATGTCGGAAGTGGAATAAAGATGCTCGTCGAGAAACAACGGTGCCTCGTAAAGTTTGGAATTCGCCGTTGGCGTATCGCCATTGGTGGTATAGCGGATTTCACGCTCCCAATCGGTGCAGCCCAAAGAGAGGTTGAAGGATTCATTGTATAACCCGCCTGGCTGCGAAAATATGACCTCCGCCTGGGCAAAGAGTTCTACACAAAGAGCCGAAAGCACGAACAGAAGCCATATTCCTCTCTTCCACGACATCTCTCCTACTTTTTAATGCTCAGGATCACGCCCAAAGCCACGCCCAACAAGGCCGCAAACAGCACCTGCAACGTAGGCGGCAAAAGGAAGGTGATGGTATGGGCAGGATACCAGAACAAGGGGATGGTCTTGGCAAAGACAAAACCATACTGTATGTCCCAGTTGATTTTCTTAGAAAGCGTTTCCCTGATTTTCAACTTGTTACCAAAGAAGCCACCCAACGAGCCGCCTGTTTCAGCGATGTGGATGTCGGTGATTTTGTGGAAGGTCATGAAGACTGGCGCAAACAGGGTGTTCATCAACACACTAACACAGAGTGCAACGAAAAACTTGCCCCAACTGAGGTCACCTGCAAACCATTCGGCCGCCTTCCCGTTTAAATGAAAACCACCGTCCAGCAAAGCCACCGTACCCGACTTGAAGATGGTCATGGCCGAGGCAATGACCACGCCCAACACGCCCCAAACCAACATCTTTGGCAAGAGACCGAAGCCTTTTTTCATGTACATGCCTTCGCGGATACGCAAGGCCAGCATCTCACCAAAAGTGCCAAGTATAGCAAACTTGAAGAAACTCATCAGCAAGCCATGGTTTTTGGTGGTCGTGTTGAACCAATCCCATGCCCCTGGGATGAAGGCGAAGCCGCACACCACGGCGGCCACGATAACCAAAGTGATGATATCCGCTTTTTTCATAACCTCTTGTCTCTTTTGTCGGCCTCTTTGTTCTGCCAATAACGGCCCAGCAGGCACAGCAGGCACACACCGCAAAGGATGCCGCCCAGCACGAATCCCGTCTGGTCCTCGCCTTTCACCTTATACAGCCAGATGCCAAAGCCGAACATGGCCAAATCGACGATGATACTTAGGACATAGCCTATGGTGCGACTGGTCTTGTCGGTCTTCTTCAACAGCATCATGTCAATCACGAAGGTGAGGACGACCAAGACAGCGTA
Source organism: uncultured Bacteroidia bacterium (assembly GCA_902767725.1). Taxonomy (GTDB): domain Bacteria; phylum Bacteroidota; class Bacteroidia; order Bacteroidales; family F082; genus Limimorpha. The sequence goes on from CACXIM010000001.1 coordinate 12,321, forward strand.
AACCAGATAATAGATGGCTTTTTCTGTAATCATAAATCTATGTTTAGGCATGTAGAGACGGTGCATGCACCGTCTCTACAAACCAGGCATTTTATTTTTCAATTCGAATACGTGCATCCACAGCAACCACGTTCTTCGGGTTGCCCAGCAGCGGGTTGAGGTCCATCTCGGCAATCTCAGGAGCAGCCATCACCAAAGCGGCCACCCTTGCAATCTGCTCAGCATAAACATCCACATTGACAGGCTGCTGACCACGCACGCCTTGCAGGATCTTGTATCCACGGAGTTTGGTGAGCGCTTCTTTTGCTTCAGAAGCACTAATCGGTACCAGCGAGCTCTGCACGTCTTTCAGCACCTCGATGAAGATACCACCCAGGCCGAAGAATACCTGATGGCCGAACTTGGCATCGCGAATGGCGCCGATATAGACCTCCGTACCATCGAGCATCGGGTACATCTCCACTGCATAGGTATCCTTGATCGCCATCAAGCGGTCGAACTCCTTGTCGACAGTCTCGATATCGCGCACGTTCAAGGTCACGCCACCGACGTCTGACTTATGCACGGGACCCACGACCTTCATCACGAGCGGATAGCCCACCTCGTTGGCAAAGTCCAAGGCCTGCTGTTTCTTGTCGACAACGCGGATTTGTTTTTGAGCGATACCTGCTGCGTCAAGCAGTTCATAAATCTTATCGGGACCGATGTAGCCGTTCTCGCAGCCATCGATGCACTTGCGGATGCGGGCCGTGTCGATCTTCGGCATCTCCACATTCTCTGGCTGCGGTTTCGGGGTGTTATACACCTTGCAGATGGCATTACCAAGCACACACTCTTCCGGGAAGTTGATGCGGCCCTTGGCGATGAAGTCCTCAATCTCATCCTTCACATTGATGATGGATGGCAGCACGGGGAAAATAGGCTTCTTGCAGGTCTTCATCTTCTCGTCAAGCAAGTCATAGACTTCCTTGTTGCTGAAAAGACCCGGCGAGCCGAAGATGACCACAGAGAAGTCGATGTCGGTGTATTCATTCTCAACGGTATCAATGATATATCCGAGTTGTTCGGCCGTTCCTGTCGCCAAGAAATCGATGGGGTTGCCAACGCTGGAGCCAGCGAAGAGCTTCTCCAACAAGGCAGGGCTGGCCGGATGCTCTTTCAGTGAAGGCACCTCCATGCCACCGTTCGACAGCACATCGGTAAGCATCACGGCAGGACCACCGGCGTGTGTGATGACAGCGCAGCGTTTGCCCTTGATTTCGGGATGCATGAACACGCCGCACACGGTGGTCAGTTCCTGACGGTTTTGGCAACGCACGATGCCTGCCTTACGGAACAAGGCGTCGACCACGGCGTCGTTGGTGGCCAAAGCGCCTGTATGTGACGAGGCCGCTCGGCTTCCTGCTGCAGAGCCACCCGATTTAATGGCTGCGATGTGACATCCCTTGTTGATGAGGCTGCGTGAGTGTTTCAGCAGTCGTTGCGGGTCGCCTATCTTCTCCATGTAAAGCATGATGACGCGGCTGCTCTTCTCAGGGTCAAAGGTCTCGTCCAAATGCTCCAGTACGTCCTCAATGCCAAGTTGGGCACTATTACCCACTGCCCAAACACTATTGAACTTCAGGCCATTGCTCATGCCGTATTCCTTAATAAACACGGCAGTTGCTCCCGATCCAGTGATGAAGTCAACACCCTTGGGATCGAGAGTCGGGATAGGAGTATCAAAGCAGCCAGCGTAGTTCACATTGAGGAAGCCCGTGCAATTGGGGCCGATCAAGCTGCCGCCGACGCTGTTGATGGTGTCGACGATATGCTTCTCAATGGCGGCGCCTTCGGCATTCTCCTCCGAGAATCCAGCGCTGATGATGATGAAGCCTTTGCAGCCTTTTTCTTTGGCCAAAACATCGACGGTCTGAGCGCAGAATTTGGCGGCAATGCAGATGATGGCGCAATCCACCTGAGGCAGGTCATCAACCTTGGCATAGCATTTCACGCCTTGCACCTCGGTCTCTTTAGGGTTAACGGCATAAACCGGACCGCTGAAAGGACTCTCCAACAGGTTTTTCAAAGCTTTTCCACCAGGTTTGTGAATGTCTGACGATGCACCGCACACCACGATGCTTTTCGGATTTAAAAGTTCTTTTGCTATCATAATAATTAAGGTATAAATTGCTATTTATTGGGTGCAAAGATAGCCAATTTTGGCAAACGAATAAAAATCAGTGCCTATTTTGCAACCTTTCTTCGCAATCGAGCAGCAATTGATAGTGCTTCAGGTTGAAAAGACCCATCTTACACAACAGCTCGATATCGTCATGACTCATCCACGAAACAGAGTCCACCTCTTCTTTTTGCAGGCGCAACAACTCCGCTGGCACATTACTTTTCAGCATGTAAAGTAATGTAAATTTATAGTCGTAGCGCCTGATTTTCACTAACTTCAGTTCACTCTTGGTGGTTGAAAGGCCTATCTCCTCCCTCAACTCACGCAACATCGACAAAGCAAAATCCTTTTCACCGCTTTGCACATGACCAGCAGTGGTGGCATAGTAGTTGCCTTTCGAAGGTGCGACTTTCTGGATAAGATATTGCCCCTTGTCGTTGTAGACATATACCGCAACGATAGGAATCATCAAACCTGGTGGAACGCGTTGGCCACGCTCAATGGTCTGCCCCGTAGGCTTCAAGTCACGATCATACAAATCCAAAAGCTCCATAACGAATTCAAAAGGTATGATGCGGCAAAGATACAGAAAACAAATGAAAAGACATAAAAAAAACCGCAGCTCAACCTAGCTACGGCAAAAAAAATATATTAACCAAATCAAATATGCGCTTACGACTCCTCAAAACAATCCTTGAGAAAATTGTGCCCGAGCACCTCCGATATTTTCATTAGTTGGGCCATGTCAATACTCTTTCGCTTGAACATTTTATACACATTCGACTTTTCACAATAAATACCTTTGGCAAACCAATTGACAGTGCGACCTTGCCGTGTCAATTCCTCTTGAATCAAGTTGCCAATATGCACATCTTTCATTTTAAAATTCATTGTCTTGAGGTTTTGAAAACGATGCAAATGTAGCATGAAGGCAAAAAAAAGACCGAAAACCCCCAAAAAAGATAATCAAATTATATCATAATTATTAATAATTAAATTACTGATAATCTATTAATTAAAAATTTTATCAAAAAAAATCAAATTCCTCAGGGGAATTTTGATTAAACATTTTGATTATCCAACATTATTTTGATTTCCAGTCTTTTAGATAACTATGCAAGACCAATTGTAAACTTGACTTGTTATTGAATATCTCATGCATTTTAAGCGACCGCGTCCATACTGCCTGGTATGTCTTACCTGTCAATGCAGCGGCCTGCACCTCAGTAATGCCCAAAATATAGAGGCAGCAATAGACAACATCAGATCGCTTCAGTCGGGGAAACATCTCAATGATGCGCACTGAAAACTTCGGAAACACGGCATCCACCGCATTGACTAACATGGTCTTATGGTTTTCCGACAACACCAATTCAGGATATGAGGAGAAAGCCTTAACATTGGCCTCCCTAACTGTGAGTACCCTTTGGCAAATGGGCATCTCATTCAAAGTCTCCAGCTTTTGGTCGAATGGCAGGGTATGAAAATCCGGATTAGAAATCACGTTGTCAAGTTTCAACTGCAGTTCTTTGATGGTCTCCTCCTTCTGCTCCGAGGCACTCTTCACGGTTGCAATCTCATCCTCAAGCGTTGCTTGTATCCGCTCTCGTGCTGCAATTTCCTCCTGGTGTCGACGCTTACGTCGCACAAAAACAAAACTTACACCAAATAGAAGGGCGACCCAAAACAAAATGGTGATGAGAATAAAAAGAAATGTATCCTTAATTTTTGAGTTAGCACAATCTTCCTTATAATTCTGATACAGAGCGCCCATCTTTGCCCTATCGCTGCTCCGTGCAAACTGTTTCAGATAGGCGTCAGCGAGTAGTTCACCATAATATCCTGCCTTTATTGTATCACCTAAAGCATTAGACAACTGCACGATACGACTATACGACTTCAGCGTTTGACGCGGCAGCAAAGGATAACTCCGCTCATAATTGTACAAAGCTGAATCGTATTTCTGTTCTTCATAATAACAATAACCTAACGAAAACCTCACTTGCTTCTCTAACCAAGGGTTCTCCGATTCCTCCAAGGCATGATGCAACAAAGCCAAACATGCTGCTTTCTCGTTGGCATTGTACAGGTCCAAGGCACGATGAATGACACTACTATAATTCTGATAGATATTCTTCGTCTTCAGACCTCCATATATGCTGTCCGCTTTCTTGTAATACTCAAATGAATTCACCTTATCACCTTGTGCCAACATCACATCGCCCATCAACTCAATATTGGCGGCAACGCCCTTGGCATTATCTTCCACCTTGAAACACTCGCTCGATTTTTCCAAACACTCCAAAGACATTTGCCAAGCATCATGCGTGTATAGAAACCAAGCCAATCGGCCATATAGCAACGCAGTAAAATGCTCATATTCAGCATTGTTATCAGAAAAAGCAAACACTGTCCGATTCCCCTTCAAACCTTCTACAATCCATAATGCATTAAGATAATCGGAAAAAGCCTGCAAATACTGTTTGCTGTCATATTCTTCTATAATTGCCTTAAAATAATAGGCACGAGCCTTTTTAAAACTCAAATACTTATCACAGCGAGAATAGTCGTGCCCTGGCATCATCGAATCGTAGTGTCTGAAAGCCTCCATAACCAAATCACTGTCGGGCAAGGTATCGCGAACGGAGTAAACATCGGTAAATTCAGGCCAACGAGTCAAAACAAAATCGTCTTCAACTTTTCTATTACATGCCAGAGTCAACACCAAAAACAAAATAGAGAAGAATATAGTTTTTTTCATGGAGCAATGTTAATATTTCGTCGGCAAAATTAGAAAAAGAAGGTATTTTTTGAAAAATGTTTTAAAAAAAACGCGAGATAGTGGAACAATATTCCACTATCTCGCAAACGGCTAATTTGACGCAAATAGGCTTATTTGCCTAATAATTCCTTTATTCCGCCAAGAGATCCCAACAAGTTGGAAGCTTCGTAAGGCAGATAGACAGTCTTGTTTTCTTGTCCACCAGCCACTTCTTTCAACGTTTCGATGTATTTCACGGCAAGAAGGTAATTGACAGGATCAGCACCACGATCGGCAACGGCTTCAGCGACATTGCGAATAGCCGTGGCTTCAGCCTCGGCTTGCAACACCTTGGCACGGGCCTCACCCTCAGCCTTGAGGATATTGGCCTGCTTGTCGGCTTCGGCCGCATTGATTTCGGCTTGTTTCTCACCCTCAGAGTTCAAGATTTGGGCCTGCTTCTCACCTTCTGCCTTAAGGATCTCGGCACGACGGTTACGTTCAGCTTGCATCTGCAATTCCATGGTACGACGGATGCTCTCAGGTGGTGTTATATCCTGAAGTTCAACACGATTCACTTTAACGCCCCATTTATTGGTGGCATCGTCAAGCACATTGCGGAGCTTCGAGTTGATGGTGTCGCGCGAGGTCAAGGTCTCGTCAAGTTCCATCTCACCCACCACATTACGGAGCGTAGTCTGCGTCAGCTTCTCGATGGCAACAGGCAGATTCTGGATTTCGTAGGTAGACTTCATCGGATCCACGATCTGGAAATAGAGCAGGGCATTGATTTCGGTCATCACGTTATCCTTTGTGATAACACTCTGTTTGTCAAAATCATACACTTGTTCACGCATATCTATGCGATTGGCACGATAGAGACGGCCATTCTGCTGGCGAACAATGACCTCTTTGGCCTGCTCAATGATAGGCAGTACGATGTTGATGCCCGCATTCAAAGTGCGGTTGTACTTTCCGAGACGTTCCACAATCATAGTCTCCGACTGGGAAACAATCTTGATACCACGAAGGATGTAAATCACGACGAGTACACCCAATACAATCAAAACGACGTTTAATACTGTTAAATTCATGATGTTATTATTGATGATTAATGGCATTTTTTAACCGTCACTATGATGCTATCGAGCTTTATGATCTCGACATCGGCACCTTTCTCAATGACCGATCCGTCTTCAGAGACAGCCTTCCAGTCGTCACCATCAACGGCAACACGACCTGTATGCTGCGATGCATCAATGCATTCGGAGACAATTCCTTTTCGCCCAATGATAGCTTCGGCATTGGTTTTTACATCTTTCGACTTCCTATCCAAAAAACGCATCACAACTGGCCTCAAAAAAATGAATGCCAGCAGCGATACAACCACAAAAACAACGACTTGCCAGGTCAAGCTACCGCCCAAACCAGAAACCAAAGCAGCCAAGGCGGCCCCAATTGCAAAGCATATAACGCCAAAACCAGCAGTCATTATTTCGAGAATCACCAAGACGATTGCGGCAATGAGCCAATAGTAGTATTCCATAACGAAATATTTTTATTCTGCAAATATACAACTTTTTCAGAAACAAAGAAAGGTTGCAATATTGCAACCTTTCTTGTCTTCATCAGATCCATTTTACCAGTGGGAAGTCCTGACGATGCGGCAACATCTTGTTGGTGGGATACACACGGAAGGTGAAGTCGTACACACCAGCACGCTTGATCGGCACTTTAATGTAGTATTTCACCCAACCGTCGCCCGAATCAACGAGCTTCATTTCCTCGACCGTGGTGATTTCTTCAACCAAGTCGTTGTTCTTCTTTCCGAACAACAACTCAATAGCGAGGTCGCCCGGTTCGAGGTCCGGCGTAAGCAAGGTAATCTCGGCAATGAATTGTTCACCGAAAGTGAGCGGACGCACGTTAGTGTCGGGCAGGATGAGCGATTTCACCTCCACCTTATCCCAGTTGTTGCGCACGCGCGTCTTCCAAGCATTGATTTCGAACGCCTTTTGATAACGATTGGCACGCATCCAATGGGTTCTATCGATCAGTTTGTTATAATACTTCTCGAAGTAGTCGTCCATCATGCGTTTCATGGTGAAGCGCGGCGAAATCTCGTTGAGGCACTTCTTCATGGCGGCCACCCATCCCGTGGGCACCTCATGCACATTGCGGGCATAGTAGAGCGGAACGATTTCGTTTTCAAGTGTGTTGTAAATCGTCTCAGCATCCATTTCGTCCTGATAACGCTGATCCTGATAGGTGCGTTTCTCCTGGATAGCCCAGCCTGCATCGGGACGATAGCCCTCAGCCCACCAACCGTCCAAGACGGAGAAGTTGAGCACGCCATTCATCACGGCCTTCTCGCCACTGGTACCAGAGGCTTCGAGCGGACGCGTCGGCGTGTTGAGCCACACATCCACACCGCTGGTCAGGCGACCACCGAGTTCCATATCGTAGTTGCTGATGAACAAAATCTTTCCGATGAATTCAGGTCGACGAGAGATCTCGATAATCATCTTGATTAGGTCTTGTCCTGCCTTGTCGTTGGGGTGAGCCTTACCGGCAAAGAGGAAGATGACAGGGCGCTTCGGGTCGTTGACCAACTGCGACAAGCGTTCCAAGTTGCCAAACAACAGATGGGCGCGCTTGTAGGTAGCGAAACGACGGGCGAAACCGACGATGAGTGCATTCTCGTTCAGGTTGTTGACCGTCTGCATAATCAGCTTCGGACTTTCCTGACGCTGGCGCATGTCTTCCTTGATTTTCTCTCCCAAATAGGCAATCAATTCATGCTTCAATTGCTTGCGAATGCCCCAAATCTTCTCATCCGGCACCTCATTGATTTGGCTCCACATCTTCACATCCGACTGGGTGTCGATGTAATTGGAGCCGAAGGTCTCTTTATAGAGGCGCTGCCATAGGCGGTTGCTCCAAGTGGGCAGATGCACACCATTAGTGACATAGCCGATGTGGTTCTCCTCGGCAAAATAGCCTGGCCACAGCGATTGGAACATCTCCCTCGACACGCGGCCGTGGATCTTACTCACACCGTTCACCTCTTGGCTAAGGTTGGTAGCCAACACACTCATTGAGAACTTCTCGTTCGGGTTGCTGGGGTTGAAACGTCCCAATCCCATAAAGCGTTCCCAGCTGATATTCATACGGTTGGCATAGTGCGGCATATAGGTACGGATGAGGTGTTCCTCAAAGGCATCGTGCCCCGCAGGTACGGGCGTGTGCGTAGTAAATAAGGTAGAAGCCCTGACCAACTCAAGCGCCACATCGAAATCAAGGTTGTGCTTGTTGATATAGACACGCAGGCGTTCCAGTCCACTAAAGGCTGCATGACCTTCATTACAGTGGTAGATGGTAGGTTTCATACCCATGGCTTCGAGCAAACGAATGCCACCCACGCCGAGGAACATCTCCTGCTTGATGCGCATCTCGCTATCGCCGCCATAGAGTCGGCTTGTGATGCCACGGTCCTCGGCCGAATTTTCCTCGATGTCGGTATCCAGAAGGTACAATCCTACCCTACCCACGTTAACACGCCAAGCCTTGGCAAAGACTGAGCGGCCAGGGAAGGCGATACTCACCGTGATCCATTCGCCCTTGTCGTTGAACACGGGTAGCAGGGGCAGCTGTGAGAACTTTTGCGGGATATACTCGGCACGTTGCTCGCCAGAGACTGTAATCTCCTGCGCAAAGTAACCATAGCGGTACAGCAAGCCAATACCCACCATGTTGGCGTTCGAGTCAGAAGCCTGCTTCATGTAGTCGCCTGCCAAGATGCCGAGGCCGCCAGAGTAAATCTTGAGGCTCTTCATCAGTCCGTATTCCATACTGAAATAGGCGATGAGGTCTTTTTGCTGTGTGGGCTGCGACATGTACGCCTTAAACTGGTCATAGACCTGGTTAAGGCGTTCCACGAAATCCTTATTATTCTCCAACTCTTTGATTTGTTCGACAGAGAGTCCTTCCATCAGGGCGACAGGATTCTGTTCCGTAGCCTTCCACGCCAGCGGATCGATGCTTTCAAACAATTCGATGGCATCCACGTTCCAGCACCACCAGATGTTGCGCGAAAGCTCTTCCAGCTTCTTCATCTCAGGCGAATAGATAGGCTTTACCAAGACTTTCTTCCAGCTCGGCGAGTCATTCTTCTGATAAACCACCTCATGCATCATATCGGCATAGGGCACCGGCTCCATCATATAATGACGTCCCCCCGCTTTCTCGAGGGCCACATCCCAAGCCTTCTGATAGCTGACGATGAGGTCTTTCCACAGCAGCTTGTTGGCCACCTGCAAAGCGGCTTCCGACACTTTAGCCATGCCTTTTTCAGTCATATTCAGGAAACGACGCAAGGCAGAGACGATTTCGTCAATCACCTTGTCATTGACGCCCACCTGACGCGACACCACGGTCACGGCTTCGTTGCCCTCGAATTCCTGTTGCACGAACTTACCGAATCCAGACACATCGGAAGTCAAGGTCGGAATGCCTAAGGCAACGCTCTCAAGTGGCGTATAGCCCCACGGCTCGTAATAGGACGGGAACACCGAGAAATCGAAGGCGGCCAGGAACTCAGAATAAGTCATGTTGAAGATACCGTCGCTACCGTTGAGATAAGCGGGGACAAACATCACCTTCACCTTGTCGTTTGCATCGTTCTGCAATCCTGAATTGCGCAAGGTATTCAGAATCGCATCGTTCTCATATTCAAAGATATGGTGTGTTGCAGGGAAGTCGGTATGGCCCATGATGGCGTTGGTGCCATCGAGGCGGTGTTGCAGGTCTTTTGACGGACCAGCGATGTTGGCCGGCACGGCTATCACGCCAAGGACGGTACGTTTCAAGTTCTTATCCTCGTTTAGGCGGCGCAAGGCTTCGATGAAGAGGTCAATGCCCTTGTTCTTGAATTCGTAACGACCGCTGTTGAGCACCATCAGGCAGTTGGGATCAAGGGACTCGCCACAAAGAGTCTCCGCAATTTTCAGAATTTGCGCCCTAGTGTTCTTGCGTTTCTCCGCAAAGGCGGTCTCATCTTGCCTAAAGGTATGGTCGATACCATTCTTCGTCACCACATCGGGTTTGCGATAGAGGAACTGCTCGCACTCCTGCGCCGTGATGTCGCTCACCGTTGTGAAGGAATCGGCGTTCTTGGCCGCTTTCTGCTCCATAGACTGCTGCGAGACCACATTGAACTGCATGGCCATCACCGAAGGCAGATAGGTCTTCAGATTGTCGTATAGTGGCAAGCCATTGCCAGAGATGGCACGGCCGAGGTAAGTGGCATGGGTGGTAAACACAGTGGCAATCTGAGGGCAATGCTCCTTCAGATAGAGCACGCCAGAGCCTGTCATCCACTCGTGGAACTGTGCCACGATGTGGCTAGTCTGCTGCAAGTAGAAATTGCAGAAATTCTCAATCACCTGTCCAGCGGCATAGCCGAACAACACAGGCTCGATATAATCCCACTGGCCGCGGATGCTATCTAGTTCATATTGTTCCCAAAGATGTCCGAGGATCTCGTTCTTCGACTGATAGAGCGGCGTATAGTCCACCAAAATGGCAATGGGGCTGCTTTCGATTTTCCATCTTCCGATGCGGCATTTCAAGCCTTGGCTCAAAGCCCTTTCGCGCCACTCGGGAAAGAGGTCATTGTCTTCAACAAAATACAACGTCTCATGCGATTCTTTCACCACATCTGGGCCAACTGTGATATAGTGGTCGCCAAGCAGCTGACGCATCACATTCGACTTCGTGGAAAGCACCGTATAGATGCCACCCACCATATTACACACTTCCCAAGAGGTTTCAAAAAGGTATTCGGGGTTTTTCATTTATTTAAGATTCAAAAATTTAAAATTCAAAAATTCAACATCGAGATTCCCTTCGGGAATGGAAGTTTTATCGTGTCGTTATTTGCGGCGGCTTCACGCAGCATTAGATTCGTATAACCCTCAAGCCGCCGCAAAAAAACAAAGTAAAATACTCCATTCCCCTCAGGGGAATCTTTTTACTCTACTTTTGCCACTTTCCGTTTCGACAACTTCGTCACCCTATCGGTGAAGTCAGTAAGCACATTCATGTAGTTGACGTATGCATCATAGGGCGAGGCATAGTGGTTGAAGTACTTATGCACCACACCGTCGGAGAGCCACTTCGTGCACATATAGTAGAAATGGTCGGAGGTCTGGAGCATGGTCCAATCCTGCTGCAGCTCCTCGTCCTTGATGCGATGTACCTTGGCGTTGAGTTCGTACAAAGTGCGGAAGGCGTCGTCCTGCAAGGGATTGCCGAGCCAGGCCGTGAGGTCGCGCTCCTCGTCGCTCCACGACAAAACATTGGGCACATTGACGGCACTCACTGGCTGTAGTTTCTTGGCCAGTTCCTGCGGCGTGGCAAACTTGAACTTGCTGCCTTTCAGGATAGCACCTGGCAAAGCCTCCATGAAGTCGAAGATGCCCGTCTCGGCCGACTGGTGCTCGCCAAAGGTCTCGTAGTCCATGAAGATGTTGACTACCTCTTCCTCCTCAGGAAGTGCGTTGAGCCAATTCACGAAGTCCTCGGCGCGGAAGCCGTCCTGTACGAAGCGGAAGGCAATCTCGTCGCTGAACTTGAAATTGCGCAGCAGCACCTTCAGCTTCGGATTGATGGCGTTGGCATACATGTAGTTGGGGCTCTTCCAGCCCAAGATGTGCTTGGCGCCCTCGGTAAGCATGAGATTGTAGCCCATGTCGGCCACTGTCGCCCCGATTTCGTCGCTATAGATCAACTCGGTATTGCGGAAGGTCTTGGGGGTGACGCCAAACACCTCTTTCATCTTGTGCTTGTGGGCCGTCACTTGGCGCTTGAACTCATCGGGATTCGACAGCGAAGCCAGCGAGTGGGCGTAGGTCTCGGAAAGCACCTCTACCCTACCCGTGGCGACCAGTTTCTGGAAGCTCTCCAGCACCTCTGGCGCGAATTGCTCCATCTGCTCGATGACCACGCCCGAGAACGAGAACGCGAATTTGACCTTATCGCCAAACTTGTCGATTTGGCGCATCAGCAACTCATTCATGGGGAGGTAGCACTTCTCGGCAACGCGCCGCATGATCATGCGGTTGCTGTAGTCGTCATAGTAATAATGTTTCTTACCGATTTCGAAGAAACGATACGTGCGAAGCCTGTAAGGCTGATGCACTTGGAAATAGAAACAGATTGATTTGCTCATATCGTGTATTTTTTATTATTCGCTAATTAAACCACTGACTCGTAAACCGCCTTAATCTTCTTCGCGGCCAGTTCCCACTTGAGGCTGTCCACCTCGTCTTTGCCTTCGTCCTTGAAGCAGTCGGCCAAAGGCTTGTAGTGGCAGAGACCATAGATGGCATCGGCCAGGCCATTGATGTCCCAGAAGTCGACCTTCAAGGCGTGCTTGACAACCTCGGAGACGCCCGATTGCTTGCTAATGACCACCGGCACGTTGAGACGCATGGCCTCCAACGGCACGATGCCAAATGGCTCGGAGATGGACGGCATGACGAACACATCGGTCATGGCAAACATCTGGTCAACGGCCTCACCCTTCAAGAAGCCTGTAAAGTGGAAATGGCTACCCATACCGAGTTGTGCCACACGGCGGATCATCTTCTCCAGCATGTCGCCCGTGCCCGCCATCACGAAATGGATGCTCGGGTCGACCTGATGAATCTTATAGGCCGCCTCAATGAAGTACTCCGGACCTTTCTGGTAGGTGATTCTTCCGAGGAAGGTCACCACCTTGGCATCTAGACCGCTGCGTTCATATTCCGACTTGGGCTTGTCGTTAGGTTCCACGGCGTTGTGCACCGTCACGACCTTGGCGGGGTCGATGCCGTATTTGTTGATGACGATGTTACGCGTCAGGTTACTCACCGTGATCACGCGGTCGGCGGCCTCCATGCCCCTGCGCTCGATAGCGTACACATCCGTGTTGATGTTCTCGCCCGAACGGTCGAACTCGGTTGCATGCATGTGCACCACTAACGGTTTGCCCGTGGTCTCCTTTGCCGCAATGCCTGCCGAATAGGTCAGCCAGTCGTGGGCATGGATGACGTCGAAGTCGTATTTCGTGGCCAACGAAGAGCCAATCAAGGCGTAGCGCGCCACCTCCTCCATCAGATTCATGCCGTATTTGCCCGAGAACTGGTAGTTGCGTGCAAACACCGAGCCCGTACGGTTGAAATGTTCCACCACATGGCGGTCGCTTTCCAGCACATTGGCAAAGTTTTCCGGCCCAACATACGGAATGATGTTGGAGCCTATCTCCATGTACTGCACGCGCTCCCAATAACTGCGGTCTTTTTCATGGTCAATGTCGATGGTCACTTCGCTGGCGTTGAGCAGACGCACATTGGTCTCGTCCTCGTCGCCGTAGGCACGCGGCACCACGAAGAGAACGTCCACATCATTCTTAGCCAAACCTTTGGTCATGCCGAAGCAAGCTGTACCAAGGCCTCCGGTAATATGGGGCGGAAACTCCCACCCAAACATCAGGACTCTCATCTTGAGCCTCCTTTCTTATTTAGTTCTTCAATCAGGTAATGCAGGTAGAGCAAGGCACCCACGCTCGTCGACTGCGAGATGCAGCCTCTTGCCTCGAAGGGTGGGTTTCCGTCGTAAATCTCCGACACCGTGCCGATGCCGTTGTCCTTGATGGCCTCCTCGAAGCCGTTATACAGGTCTTCCAGGTAAGGCAATGAGGTCTTCCCAAACAGTTTCACCGAAAGGTCGGCATAGAAGGCAATCAGCCAAGGAAAGGCCGTACCGTTGTGATAGGCACGTTCGCGCTCGCTGTGGTTGCCGAGGCTGATGCCCTTATAGTTCTCGTCGTTGGGCGACAGAGAGCGGATGCCCCGCGTCGTCAGCAACTCGGAATGAGCGATATCGAAAGCATGTTTCTGCATCTCGTCGCTCATCGGACTATAGGGCAAGGCGGCGGCCAACATCATGTTGGGTCGCACCTGCTCATTTTTCTCGTTGCTATTCACATAGTCATAGAAGCCATTTGTGGCTTTATTAATAAAGGTGTCGGCAAACGAGGCTTTCACCTTGTCGGCCAACTCCTGCCATTTCTTGAGTAGTGCGCTCTTCGGCTCGGCCACTTTCAGCAGCTCCACACCATAACGCAGTGCATTATACCACAGCGCATTGACTTCAATTGCCAAACCCGTACGCGGTGTCCAAGGTTTACCTTGGGCGAAGACGTTCATCCAGGTGAGGGCCAAGTCGCGGTTGCCGGCATAGAGCAGTCCATTGTCCAAGGTATGCACGTTGAAGTCGGTGCCCGCGATGAAGCTCTCCAAGATAGTCGTTATCGGCTTCTTGTATTTCTTCCAGATGTCTTTCTTGTCCTTGCCGAGCATCTTTTCGTAGAGCTGCAACACATAGAAGAACCACAGCGGCGAGTCAACCGCAGTGAAATACAAGCTCTTCTGATAGTAACGATGCGGGAAGAACGGTCCTTGCATCCTCGAAACGAGGTAATCCAAAGCATCCTTGAACGTCTTCTCGTCGCCTTGCGCCAAAGCAATGCCCGGCAAAGCAAGGAAGGTGTCGCGGCTGCACGAGCCAAACCACGGGAAGCCCGCCCAAAGGCGCGTGCCCTTCTCGTCGTGGATGATGAATTGGTCGGCGGCCTTCACTAGGCAATCCTCGTAACTCGTCTGAGGCAATAGTCTCTTCACCTCTGCCTCGCATTGCCGCTTGATGGCCGCAGGGCTTTCTTCCTTGAGGCTCACCGAGAGAATCACCGTGTCGCCTTGTTTCATCTGCAACTCGAAGAATCCAGGGACAAACTGGTCCTCGGCAGCATCGTAGCCACGTTCCTGCTCACGGATATAGAACATGTTGTAGTACCAATGCGGCACGTGAGTATATTGCGCCACACGCGAGAACTGCAGGTAGAGCCGCGAGTAGTCCTTGTAAAGCTGCCACGAAGCACCGTTTTTCACCAAGTCCACTTTGCGGCTGGCCTCATGGTTCTCATGCGTCAACATGTGGACGTTGCGGAATGCCAGGAAAGGCAGCACGCGTAGGGTGATAGGCACCACAGATTCGCGCAAAGTATAACGCACAAAGAGTCGGGCCTCCGTTGCGGAGAAGATTAGTTCCTTGTCGAGCACAACATTGCCGATGCGGTAGGTCAGCTTCGGCATGGGGTCGGCGGTGAAGTCGCGAAGGTATTTGTGGCCACGTGGGGCGAAAATGCCATCGGGGTACATGTGTACGCCAAGATGGAACTCCTCCTTGTTCTCAATGATAGTCTCGTCGAGACTCGACAGCAGCACGTGGTTGTTGTTGTCCAGCTGCGGCTGCGGCACCACCAAAAGGCCATGGTATTTTCTCGTGTTGCAGCCAATCACCGTAGTGGCGAGAAACGCTCCTAAAGCGTTGGAACGCAACACTTCACGGTTGAGTGTAAACTCTAGATTGACCAGTTTTTTCTTATCCCAGGAAATGTAACTCATATAGTATGTTTCAGAAATTGCATAAATAACCGACTACAAAAATAATGTTTTTCATATTTCTCGCCAAAAAAAAACAACATTTTTTATCTTTGCAGGCGCAAAACCGACATCAAACATTCAAAATATGAATAAAAAACTCATCAACATGATCGCATTAAGCGTTATCGCTTTGGCCTCGTGCACCAACGAGCCGAAACCGCAACCCGAGGTTGAAAAACCGAATCCTTTCCTTAGCGAATATACGACACCTTTCCAGGTGCCGCCATTCGACCAAATCAAGAACGAGCATTATCTGCCTGCGTTTGAGGCGGGTATGAAAGAACAGCTGGCCGAGGTGGAAGCCATCGTCAACAACGCAGAGCCTGCCACCTTCGAGAACACCATCCTGCCTTACGACAAGTCGGGACAAACCTTGAGCCGCGTCAGCAACGTGTTCTTCAACCTTAACGAATGCCTCACTAACGATGAGATGATCGCCATCGCCGAACAGGTGCTGCCCATGCTGTCAAAACACAGCGACGCCATCATGATGAACCCGAAACTCTTCGAGCGCATCGACTATGTATTTCAACACCGCAACGAGATGGGTCTCGACGACCAGCAAATCCGCGTTGTGGAAAAGTATCATCAAGATTTCGTGCGCAACGGTGCCGCCCTGCCTGCCGACAAGCAAGCCGAACTGAGCCAAATCAATGAACAACTCTCGACCTTGAGCCTGCAATTTGGCAACAACTTACTGAAGGAGAACGCCAATTACAAGCTTGTCATCGAGAACGAAGCCGACCTTGCCGGATTGCCGCAGACCAGCATCGATGCCGCCGCCGAGCAAGCCAAGGCCGATGGCATGGAAGGCAAGTGGGTGTTCACGCTCTCGAAGCCCAGCCTTATTCCTTTCTTGCAATTCGCCGACAACTACAAGTTGCGCAAGGAAATGTACGATGCCTATTACAATCGCGGCGACAACAACAACGAATACGACAACAAGGCTCTTATCAAGCAAATGCTGGAATTGAGACTAAAGAAGGCACAACTCTTTGGCTACGAAAACTTTGCCGACTATGTATTGGCTGTCAACATGGCTCATGATTCCAAGACCGTTGACAAGTTCCTCATTGACATCTTCAAACCTGCACAAGATCTGGCCAAAAAGGAACTGGCCGAGATGCAGGAAATCCGCTACAAAGAGTATATGTCACGCACCTTTGAAAAAGAAGAAATTGTTAAGCCCAAAGACAGAGTCAATAAAATCTATGGTTCTGACTGGTGGTATTACGCCGAAAAACTCCGCAAGGCCAAATATGACTTCGACGAGAACCAAATCAAGCCGTACCTCACCGTTGACAATGTGCGCAACGGTATGTTTATGGCTGCCAATAAGTTGTATGGCATCACCTTCACGCAAAACACCAATTTGCCCGTCTACTATCCTGGCGTGGAGACCTATGAGGTGAAAGAAGCCAATGGCGATTTCCTAGGTATCCTCTACATGGACTACTATCCGCGTGAGTCGAAGAGCGGTGGTGCATGGTGCACCAGCTTCCGCGAAAGCGGCCACGACATCAATGGAAAGAAGATTTATCCCGTCATTTCATTGGTCATGAACTTCACCCCTGCTTCGGGCGACACCCCTGCCCTACTCACTTGGGACGAGACCGAGACGATGTGGCATGAGTTTGGTCACTCGCTGCACGCCTTCTTCTCCGACGGCCTTTACACCCGCACCTGCGGCAATGTGCCTCACGACTATGTGGAGATGCCTTCGCAAATCATGGAAAACTGGGTGGCCGAGCCCGAGGTCATCCGCATGTATGCCAAGCATTACAAAACCGGCGAGCCAATGCCCGATAGTCTCATCACCAAGATCGAAAACAGCGCCCTGTTCAACCAAGGCTTCATGACCACTGAACTTATCGCAGCATCCATTTTGGATATGAAATTCCATGAAATCACTTCCATCGACGAAATCAAAAACCTTGACGTGGATGCTTTCGAAAAGCAACAAATGAATGCCATCGGATTGATGCCAGAAATTCTGCCTCGTTACCGCAGCACCAATTTCGCACATATCTTCAACGGCGGCTACAGTGCTGGATATTATGCTTACACCTGGGCTGAGGTACTCGACAAGGACGCCTTCAACTACTTCAAGAGTTCAGGCGACCTCTTCAATCCCGAGCTGGCCGCCTCGTTCCGCAAGAACTGCCTGCAGGAATGCGGCAACGACGAAGGCATGGTACAATACCGCAAGTTCCGTGGCCAAGATCCCGACTATGAGCCTTACCTGAAGGCGCGCGGACTGAATTAATAAAAAACCATTGTGGGGCTGTCACACTGTGGCAGCCGCTGTAAAAAACAAGACAGCGGTTGCCGTGGTACGACAGCCCTACAAACCAAAACAGGGTTTTATGAAACGAATCGTTCTTCTTCTGTTGGCCTGCCTCTGCCTGATGGATGTCCATGCGCAAGGCAAACACAAAACCATCAAAGTGGCTCCACCTCGCCCAAAGGTGGGCGTAGTGTTGGGTGGTGGCGGTGCGAAAGGCGCAGCCCACATAGGCGTGTTGAAGTACCTTGAAGAATTGGACATCCCCGTCGACTATGTGGCCGGCACCAGCATGGGGTCCATCATCGGCGGACTCTATGCCATGGGCTACTCCCCCGACGAGTTGGCACAGCTGATTGCAGAGATGGACTGGTCGCAATACGTGGGCAACAGCATGGACCGCTCTGCCATGTCGGAAGAAAGCCGTCAACGCTCAAGTACCATGGTCGTCAACATTCCATTTAGTTTGGATGGTCTTCTATACAAGACGGAAAACCGCACGCCTGTCAGTTTTCTGCCCAGTGCCTACGTGAACAATACAGCTCTAATCAACTTATTCAATAATCTGTGCGTTGGCTATCAGAAAGAAATGGATTTCAACAACTTACCTATACCTTTTGCATGCGTGGCCACCGACATTCATACAGGCAAGGAAGTCGTCATCCGACATGGTAGCGTACCCACCGCCATGCGGGCAAGCATGGCCATCCCAGGTGTTTTCTCGCCCGTTTACATTGACGGACACATGTTGGTCGATGGCGGTTTGGTCAACAACTTCCCCGTCGACGTACTGAAAGAGATGGGAGCCGACATCATTATCGGTGTCGAAGTGCCCGACCAAAAAACGGACAATGACAACGATGAAAACATTTCGCTCCCAGATGTACTCAACAGCCTGATAGACAATGCCGTCAGCTCAAAAAGAAAAGAGAACAGAGAGCTTTGCGACATCTATCTTGCCCCTGATGTCTCTGGATACGGCACCTTGAGTTTCTCGCACGATGCCATCGACACACTTGTCAACAGAGGTTATCAAAAAGCCAAGGAATTCAGAGATCCGTTGATACAGATTAGGTTGCATCTGGAATCTGTGCAAGGAGCACCTTTGGGCAAGAAACTCCGCGCCTCAAAGGCAAGGAATCTCGCCGACTCGCCCCTCTATGTCAACTCAATCATCATCAACCAGAGTGACCAACAGCAAACCGAATGGTTGCTCAACAAAGGTAAACTCAAAGTCGGAGAAATGATGTCAGAGAAAGAAATCAACCGCGCTGTCGACATCTACAGAGGCACTGGCGCCTTCGACGACATCACCTACAACCTCACCGAGAACGAACAGGACACCCTTGACAGCTACACACTCACCATGAATTTCAAGCCCACGCAGCCTCACATCGTTGGTCTCGGTATACGCTACGACACCGAAGAAGGCGCCGCCATGCTCTTCAACATCGGCCTCAACGAAAAACGTCTGACGGGATATAAAGTAAGTCTCAATGCGAGATTGAGCTATAACCCGAGAATCAACATCACGGGCACCTATTCGAGCCTCAACCTCGCATCATTCAAGGTAGCCTACGACTACCGTAGCCAACACTTCAAGTACAATGGCTTCGACAGCAATGTCTCAAGCATCAACTATGTGCAGAACAAAGTCAGCGCATACGTATCGCAGTTTCATCTGCTCAACATCAACAGCGCCATAGGCATCTCCTACCGTGCCACTTCTTTTGACGACGCCGGCCTTTTGAACTACACGAACGACAGCATTACCCCTGGCTTGTCATCCATCTCGCATTTCCAATCCAACCACCTGCTCAGCCCCTTCGTCAAAATCAGCTATGACAACCTCGACAGTCCCTATTTTGCCCGTCATGGCATTAAGACTGCGCTCACAGGTAACATCAATTTCGACCTTACTGGTAGCTCCAACACCACGCAAGACGTTGGATACTCCATTCAAGGATACATAACCCCACACAATGGCAAACTCACCATCATCCCCCAACTTTACACCCGCTGCATCTTCGGCGAGCCTGCCTATGCCAACCTATGGAACATCGTTGGCGGTGAGGTGGCCGAGCGTCACACCGATTACCAGATGCCTTTCATCGGCATCGCACACGTAAAGGAAGCACCCGACTTCACCTCCATAGCCCGCTTAGACTTGCGCTACAACTTCTTAGGCAAGCATTATCTTACAGCTTCCTACAACTTCTTGTACGGCTTCTATCCTTTCGGAATATCCAGAGGACATAATAGCAATGTGCATTACTCAGGCTTCGGCATAAAGTACGCCTTTGACAGCTTTATCGGTCCCCTTTCGTTCACCATGCAATGGTCGAACGGGACAAAACAAGTCTCTAGCTACCTGTCCGTCGGTTACAACTTCTAATACCCTAAAACAAGCAATCCCGATGAGTCATGACTCATCGGGATTGCTGTTTTTATACCTGTGAACACTAGATCAGCCTACCAATTTCTTATTGTTCTCTATCAATTGTTCCAGCTGTTCCATGCATTTCTTATTCAAACGAATCTCAGGCAGGAAACGTTCAAAGTTGCTCAAACCATGCATGTCGGAACCCACATAGTCGTAAAAGCCCTCCTTGAGTAAAAAATGCGACTTTGCCACGGCATTACTACCGTAAGCACCAGCCAACGACAAGAGATTCAGCTGGAACTTATAGTTTTTGTCTTTCCATCGGAAATAATTGTCCCTGTTGGCATATTCATACCGTTCAGGATGCGCAATGACAGGCTGAAACTCGGCGCACATGATATCATAAATCATCTCCGTAATGCCATGCTCATACATCATATAGGAGGTCTCACACAACACATGGTTTCCGCCTTTGTCCAAAGTCAAAAAGCCCTCTTTGAAGTGATCCATAAAACAGGCATCCAACATATACTCGGCTGCGATATGCAACTCGATGTTGCATACCTTGGCAGCCTCTGCCTTATAAGCCTCAAACTTAGCTACGATAATTTCTCTGTGATTGTCAGGATAATCCTTCATAAAGTGGGGAGTGAGCACCATTTTCTTGATACCACGCTCTTCAAGTTTCTTCAGGGCATGAAGCGACTTCTCTACCGTCGCAAAGCCATCGTCCACGCCTGGCAGGAGATGACAATGCACATCGCATGCGCCATGAAATAGATCTTCTGACAATCTGTGTTTTCCTATCCCAAACATAGTTCAATTACTCTTTACCATCGTCAGATGAGGTATGATGGCTATGTGAATGATGATGGTGATGCTTCTTTGAGAAGATGCGTTGATACCACTTCTTCTTTTTCTTGCTTTCCTCCTCGTTGCCATAGCCGTAACCATAGCCATAGCCGTAACCGTAGCCGTAACCGTAGCCATAACCGTAGCCATAACCGTAGCCATAGTAGCCATAACCACGCTTCTTCTTACTCACGGAGTTCAGCACGACACAGAGGTTCGGGAAATAATCGTCCTTGTAGAACTTATCCACATCGAAGAGCAAGCGTTTATCGGTCTTACCGGCGCGAAGTACCATAATGGTGGTATCAGCCACACGTTTCACAATATCAGCATCGGCCACCATGCCAACAGGAACATTATCCAAGAAGACGTATTCATAACGTCTGCGAAGCTCAGCGATAAGGTCTTCCAAACGGGTGCTCATCAGCAACTCGGCTGGATTGGGCGGCACAGGACCCGAGAAAACGATATCAAGTCCCGACGATGTGGTATCGGAATGTATGATATCATCAATGGAATCCGTCTTCCCTGAGAGATAGTTGGACACACCCGCCCTGGTATTAACGCCAAACACCTTAAACAGGGTACCCTTACGAATATCCAAGTCGACGATGACCGTTTTTCTCTTGGCTAGTGCAAAACTCGTTGCCAAGTTAGTAGAGACGAAGGTCTTACCTGACGACACCATGAAAGAAGTAAACATGATGACATGGGCTCCGTTTTTACGGTCTTTCATATACTCGAGGCTCGATCGTATCAGGCGGAATGCCTCGGAGAGCGAGTCACGCCCGTTCTCCTTCACCATGATGGCATGGACGGGAATATCCTTTTCATAAGGCACATCGCCCAAGAAAGGCACGGTGGAACTCTTTTGGACATCCATACGATCATGGATAGTGGTGTCGAGGAGTTTCCTCAGCAACATGAATAGAGCAGGGACTGCCAAGCCTATTAATATGCCTATCAGCACCGACTTCTTCTCGTCGGGAGCCACAGGCTTTGAATTGGGATAGGCGTAGTCGATCACCTTCGAAGTAGCCTCCAACTGAGGACTCGTCAACAACAGCTCTTCACGCTTAGATAAAAGTTGCAGATAAAGCGTCTCCTTGATGTTCTGCATACGACCGACTTCGTTCAGTTCCAACTGCGCCGTAGGCACAGACTGGATTTGAGCGTTGGCCAGATTACGTTCGCGCTCCGCAGCATCAATACGGGTCTGGAGCCCTTGCAAAGTGCTCTCCAACATGGCCAAAATAGAGGAACGCAGTGTAACCTGGGATTCTTGAAGGTTCACCGCAACAGGGTTGTTGAGCGTTCCATCTGCTCTATAGCCTTCGAGCGTTGACTGATTCTCGTTGTATTTCTTAATGATAGCAGCCGCGTCATCGCTAAAACCTGTAGCACCGACAGGAATCACCTGACCTGGATTATCCTGGATGAAATTGATCAGGAAACGGACATTGTCAGCTTGAGCTCGCAACTGCTTGGCTTCTTCGGTGGAGGCCGCGCTGCTGGCCACGTATGTCTGACCAAATGTCTTGGTATCAATCAGATTATGTGTGCGTTTGAAGTCCACAAAGACCTGCTCATAATCCTGAATGTCGTTCATCAAGTAATTGATACGGTCATTGATGAATGCCTCGGAATAGTTGAGAACACGCTGCTGGTCGTCGATGGATTCCTGGTTATAGACATCAATCAATGTATTCAGTACATCGGCTGCACGTAAGGGAGAAGTGTCCTGAACCGATAGCCTTAAGATGCTATTCTTTTCATTATCACGAACCACTTTAATACGAGCGCGATAATATGAAGCCACCGAGGATACCGAGCGACGGATCACGTTGATAGGAGTATTCAAATAATCACCATAAATCCATGTAGGTGCCACTACCACCTTGCCACTAGGGATTCGCACCGTATCATTCAGCCTCACCTTCATCGAAGGAACATTAGACCCGATATCTTCCAAAATGACATAATCATTATCATAGGGGCGAACCGTAAACGACACGCCTGTCTGTTCATCCATTTCCGGGAAGCTCACCTCCACGGGTGAGGATTTATACAAGTCTTTGTTGCGCTTGGCCACCTTGGTTTTATAGCGGTACATGGTGTTCAGATTCAGTTTTCTTACCATGTTCTCCATATTCGTCTGGGATTTCAGCACCAGCATCTCATTGTTGACCGAACTGATTACCAGCCCTTGGCCCATGATGGAATTCATGGTCGTAGAACCACGCAAACTTTCCGAGCCCCCGCTGGCTCCTGTCTTGATCATTACAGTAGCCGAGCTGGCATATATCCTCTCCTCGTTCCTGACCTGGTAATAGGCATACGCGCCACCAATGAGAGCACAAAGCAAGAACCAATGCAGATTCCTCAAAACAAGGTAAACTAAATCTTTAAACTTAAAACCGCTATTGGTGTCATCGTCAAAAAAGGCGGCCTGATTGGCAGGTTTTTTGTCTATATTATTGTTATCCATGACTTTACTAGAGTTCAAAACCTATTATTCTTTATTCATATTCTTTTTTTATGCTCTTGTATAACAAATACACTGAGACCAGCGAGGTTATACCAGAAAGAATCCATTGCCAATTGGAATAGCTCTCTTGGAGGAATCGACGGGTCCCAACTTCGGTAAAGATGATGTCGTTCTGCTGCAGCAGGAAAAAATCATCCTTAAAAATATCCGTGGAACGCGGGTCCAGATAATGGATGACCATTTTCCCATTCACCTCGCGCATCACGCCGATACGATCACGACGGGTATAAATATCCAGACCGCCAGCCATGGCCAATGCTTCCAAGAAGGTGCAACGCTCCTCAGTGATATTCAGAACAGTACCCGTCTCAGTACCAAGAACAAACACCTTGAAATTCAAGAAACGAACCATGACATTGGGGTTGCTCAAATAGCCGTTGGATTTCAGTTGTTCAGCAATCATATCTTGCAATTGTAATCGCGTCAGACCCGCCACATGCAATTCACCCAACACAGGGAACTCAATATTGCCGTTCACATCCACCAGATAGCCCATACTATTCTGCTGATAACTCGTATTTCCAACCATACCAAACACATTGAAAGGCTTGACCAATTCTTCATTTTTGCCATCACTGAGGACATAAATGCGCAATTCATCGTAGGGAGAAATCGTGGCTTCAAAACGATTGTTCAACGGGACACCGTATGTAGGCATGTCACTTAAGTAACGTACTTTCTTAGAAGTGACACAGGATGTTGACATCATGCCCAACAAAACAAAGGACAATAGCAATAATACTCTAGACTTTTTCATATTTGGCCTATCTTAGTTAGAATCTGCAAAAATACAAATTATTCCGAAAAATGGATGGCTTAATTGACACAAAATGTTTAACTTTTCCAATAGGATTCAACCAACTTTCGATATATTCTGGCGACACCTTTGTTGTTTTTTGCCAACAATTTTAGATTATTTCTCAACAACTCCCTGAAATGCAACCAGTTCCATTGAAAAAAACTATCCGTCCACAAGGTATGGGCAAGAAATAGAGCCTTTTCTGGGAATTCACCCTTTTGGATGCAACTCACAATTTCTTGTGTGGAATGGAATCTCAGTTCAAACCCAGTTTCAACAATATCACGTACAGCATATTTACCCCCGTCCCATGCATAACCCGTATCAGTAAGGTAGAAAACCTGATTGAAATCTACCGAAAGATAAGGTTCTCCCACTAAAGCATAGTCAGCGAGCTGATGGCTCTTCCATAACTGCCGATTGTCATATTTCGAGGTTGAGCTGCCATGCATACACACGGATCTGACAGGATAAAACTCACGAAAATAGGCAAGATGTTTCTCAAACAAGGCTATAGCTTTTATTTCATCACCCTCTGTTAAGGACAAATCCTCATAATGATACCCCACTTCGTGACCGAGTTCCACAATCTGCCGAATTACTTCAGGCACATTGCTCTGCTTTACGATGCGAAAAAAATATGTGGAACGCACTCCACGATTGTGTTCCAATTGTGCCATTTTCAAGGCATTCCAAGCTAACTCATCCACATCATGCCGCAACACTACCGTCTTGCCTTGTATGGGAGACACAATGAAATCCTCGAAAGTTTGGAAAGCATACCCCGCTTCCTGTAATGCGACAATCAGGGACTTGTAAGACTTTAATGTAAAATCACGCATTCCTTATTCATTATCGTAAGGGTCAAGAAGGGGATTCAAATCCTTCACCACCTTTGCAGGGATACCCGCCACCAATACGCGCGGAGGCACATCTTTCGTCACTACAGAACCCGTTGCCACTACTGCCTCATCTCCAATGGTAACTCCAGGAATGATGGTAACATTAGGCATAATCCAAACGCCCTTGCCTATGGTCGTTTTTTTTATGGTACGAGGATAGATGTTTTTCAGGATTGTGTCCGAAGGAATGTTGGCATGTGCCGTAATGATGGCACGGTCACCAATCGACGAATAGTCACCGATACTAATCTGGTCAGTGAACACTCGGTCAAAAATCACTTCATGGCCAATATACACTCCCTTGCCAATTCTCACACCACGCCAACGTTGCATGACCGTCCTCCAAGATTTGATCGGCGTGATGAAAATCAATTTGTCAAGAAAGAATCGCCAAAGAAATTTGATGGCGTACCAAATCTTTCCAAAAAAGCTGTCCAAACCATAAAACTGCAGTACTTCTTTTGCTGGCATAATTATTCCGATTTACGTTGATAAAGCTCTTTGCAAGTAATAAACTCAAATGATTTCTTATGAAAAAACGTCAATTCCTTCTCATATATAGGCAAAGCCTTCTCGCCTAAGTTTTTTACCTTGAGCTTATGGCGCAACACATCGCCTAAAAGATAAGAAACATAGTTGTTGGCGCGACGTTCGATCTTGCCTCCCTCCCAGTCCTCATCGATAAACTCATTGGGATGGGTCAGAAACACAAACTGACGTCCGTTGCAGCAGGTCTCCCAATACAAAATATGTCGGGTCATTCTATTCAAACCTGGCGCAATGCGCATAAAAGTACCGATATAGGGGAAGCCCATGGCAGAGATAGGCACCTCGAGCACTTGATAATCGCCTTTGTTGAAGATATTGTCTTCCTTGACAAAATAGGCTTTCCTTGGTGCCATAATCCAATGAAGTTTCTTCATGGCACCGAAGGAAAACATCATATCGAGGCGCTGCGACGAGACCGAGCTATCGACTTTAAAGCCCGCTTCTTTCATTATCATGGGAAAGCGTTCGTCCACTCGAGCTGCAGGTGCCCTAAATGAGATTACTTCGTCCCCTATGATATCCTCTAAAATCTGTTTGGATTGCCGCAAATGATCCAACTGTTGCTCCGGAGTCAACACATCGAAAGCTTGGCTAACCTCATGCGTTAAACCATGTGAGCCTACTTCATGGCCTCTTTCATGCGCCATCTTCACTACCTCGGGATACAACTTCGCGATATGGCCCGTATAGAAAAATGTGGCTTTCACACCATACTTGTCATACAAGTCAAGTAAACGGGGCATGCCTTGATTCAGGACATACTCGCCCGTCTTGTCACGCAATTTATGGTTCAATATCGATGTGGTTTCCACATCGTTGGTAATCAAACAGATCCTATCCTTTGACATACTTAAAGTGCAATTAACACCTCCACAATTCTCTCCGCCGCATGACCGTCCCAAAGCGGAGGAATGCCGCCTTTCTTCCATTGTCCGGCAAAAAGCTTGTCCAGAGCCGGCTTGATGTTGTCGGGATTCGTACCAATCAGCTCATTCGTACCAATAGTGCAGGTCTCGGGACGTTCCGTATTGTCGCGCAAGGTAATGCATGGCACGCCCATCACAGTCGTCTCCTCAGTAATGCCGCCGCTGTCAGTAACCACTGCCTTGGCACGCTCCACCAAGTAGTTGAATTCCAAATAGCCCAAAGGCTCCACAATATGAAGATTATCTGCCTTAATCCCCAACTCATGAAATATTTTTGCCGTGCGTGGATGGATGGGAAACACAATAGGCAAACCATGAACATTGCTGACAATCTCATACATCAACCGTTTCAGTTTTTCTGCCTCATCCACATTGGCGGGACGGTGCATGGTCAAAGCCAGGTATTGCTGTGGTTGCAAGTTCAAAGCATCATACACGGCAGGCTTGACAAATCTCAGGCGATTCGCCAGCAAGGTGTCAATCATCACGTTGCCAACAAAGAAAAGGTGCTTCTCTTCCACCCCAAAACGGCGAAGGTTTGCATTGGCCACCTCGGAGGTCGTGAAAAAATAGTCCGCCAGACTGTCGGTCACCATGCGGTTGATCTCCTCAGGCATGGTCAAGTCCCAAGAGCGGATGCCCGCTTCAACGTGAGCCACCTTGATACACAGTTTCTTGGCCACGATGGAACAAGCCATAGTAGAAGTCACATCACCGACCACGAGAACAAGATCTGTTGGATGCTCCATCAAGTCTTTTTCGAAAGCCACCATGATGGCGGCAGTCTGCTCTGCCTGCGTGCCGCCGCCACACCCCAAGTTGACATCGGGTTTCGGGATGTTGAGTTCCTCAAAGAAGGTCTCGCTCATCTGATGGTCGTAGTGCTGACCCGTGTGGACGAGGCGGTAATGGATGTCTTTTCCCTCCTGCTCCGCCTTTTGAATGGCATGAATCAAGGGGGCGATCTTCATGAAATTGGGGCGTGCGCCCGCAATCAGCGTTACTTTCATTTCCTCTCTTTATAGACTTTGTTATATACCTTTTTCAATGCTCGATACAAACTGCCCTCGGGTTTGAAGACTCTCTTCACCCCCTTACGAATCTTTAACAACAAATTGTCAAATTGGGCCATGGTCGAAGAATACGATTCGATATCCTGCCCTGTCACAGAACGGATGACGCTAATCATTTGTTGAGCCAACTCATAATAGACCCGAGTAGAGAAGTGATTGATATCACCTGCAAAATCCGACTTGTCATGCACACAATCGTCAATCTCCACAAAACGAACCCGTTCATGGTCTTTCGAAAAGCCTTTCACGGCTTCGTTCAACCTCTGATGCGACAACCGGGCTTCCTCATCTTCATCGTACACTTTAGTCGCACCTAAGATTAAACATAAATGTGACTTCTCAGGCAACCATTGCAAACATTTCTCCAAAAAGCCGACATACATTTCGGGGGTGGTTCTGCCGACACATTCATATTTATCTGAAAAAGCGCGCAAATAATCCATGGTAAACTGGTTCCCACCCGTATAAATAGTACTGTCGCAATAGCCCTGCCAATTATCCGGGTCAGTCAGATCTTCGCCACCAAAGACAACCCGCAATTGCGTGCCTTTCTTTTGGTATATATAGTAGCTCGATTCTATCAAAGTACTAAGGAAAATCACATCATATCCTTTGGTGAAGAAACCACCCGAAAGCATGTTTGGATCAACGAAGATGCAATCCCCAACCATCTGCCGCTTATCCTCATCCGAATAAGTATGCAGGCCTTCGATATGTACAGAATGGTTGTACGCATCGATGGTTTGCCCTTCAGCATTGCTGACATAGGTGAACTCAGTATCAAATAAACCCCCACTCTTGATGTACATCTGCGAATGGGACAAATCACAAGGGCCTTTCATCAAGATGCTACACGTCAAAACCTCATCTGTGAGCTCTTGAGTCTCAGCTTGGGTACCATCATCATGATTAATCCAACCAGGGCATTCCATCTTGTTCAGCTTGGTACGCACCTCACCCACAACTTCAAGTTCGGGGAATCCCAATTGTGCATACACCCATTGTTCAATTTTCTGCCCCATGGTCCGGCATGAGAAAAAGAAATGCTCCAACCGCTGACCTAACTTGGCATAAAAACCAACAATACCATAATCGCCGAAACGGTCACTCACGGTCACATAGCCACAATCATATTTTGGGTCTTTCAGTATCAACTCCAATTCCTCTATGCCAATTCGTTTTTTTGTGTAATTCAACTGATTGCTCCTCATCAAAAGCTCATGAATGCGTTGAATCTGCGCCAAGCAATCATAATGCATGACAACTCGGATATGGCTATCGTACAAGAAATCCTCACTGCTTGCATAGGACTTGGAAGCGGTGTCTTTTTCCTCCAATATCTTATATTGCTTAAGGCGCTTGTGCTGCATATCTTTCTTTTCTGTAACACCTACCTGTTCAACAAGGTCCTTGATACATTCAGGACCGCCCGTTTGGATCTCAGGGAGGAAATGTTTGGCTTCGCCCAGATTCGAAGGATTATCGTCCAAGAACAAAACATTGACAGGACGAAGCGCCATCTTATCTATCTTATCCACAAGCTGAGGCCCTTTACTGTTCCAATTAATCGACGGAAACACGAAATAATCCCATAGACCCAAATCTTGCAACCGCTTTTGGGTGGGTTCAAAATCGTTTTTTGAACTAATGGAATTGATGATGCCGCAATCGGTCAAATCCTTAACCAACTGAGCATTTTCATCGGGCACTTCCACATTCTCTTCGGAAAGCGTACCTTTCCAAAAAGTTTCATCCAAATCCCATACGACAAGTTTTATAGTCTTAAGGTCTATCATTCCACTATCCTTTTTAAATTACTTGAAGCGCCATTGGTAATCGGGATTGTCTTTCATGATGGTCAAACTCTCAGGATAGGTCTCAATGAACCATGTGAGGAACTGGGCATAATCAATTTTCTCGGAAAGCATCTTTTGGCGACGGGACTGCCATTCTTCCTTAAGATTAGGCATGGTGAGCAAGTCCTGTACGATCGTGTACATTTTGTCTGCCGATCCTTCCTCTGATGCTTTAATACCATAACCCAGATGATATTCATTCTCCAATTCATTGAGATATCCGATTCGGCCCACAAAATCATTATACCTTACAAAGGGAATACCCAATACGCCTGCTTCGGCAGCCATAGTCTGGCTGTCACCGATATACAACGATGAGAACGCCATCACATGATGCATATCAAGCGTCTTAATTGGAATGCGATAGGGCTCAAACTGGGGTTCAAGTTCCCTTTCAGAGGTGATATAAATGCGACCATGAGGTTTCAAAATATCTATGAGCTTTTGGGCAATGTCAGCATTAATACCCTTGATACCACTATCGTGATAGGCGTTCAGGCTCGAAAAACGGAGAATGAAATATGGTGTTTCCGCAGAAAAATACTTTTCCACGATCTCTTTTTGAGCAGTGAAATGATGTGGATGCAGATAAGCCAATTCGTGATACGATTCATACTTCACCGAAAAGGGTTCCAAACTATAGTTATTGCATACACGTGGCGACAAGATAGTTCCCATAAACGGCCCTGCCATTTTGGGGAATAGCGGCACAACATTCATATCATCTTCGCCCGTATTCACACGATACCTTCTAGTCAGCCAACCCACTTGGGCAACCTCCACGGTAGAACCCGTAAGCAAATCTATCTTATTCTTCTTAACGAATCGCAACAATCTCCAATCCCTCACAAGCATATCCCACAAAATGCCCAACTTGCTTTTGCGATGGGCCTCCTTCAAGATATTGTAATATGGCAATCCCGCCTGCTTCAGCAAATCCTCTAGAATATCCTTGGTCTTAATTAAAATGAAGACCTCATGGCCGTCATCAATGAGATTCTTGGTCACCACCTTATAGAGATGAAAATGAGCGGGATGACTTAATTGAATTAATATTCTCATGGCAATTTCACTAATGCTGTTCCTTCGATCAAAACCTGCTGATTGGCATCTAAGCAGACAGTTTCCAACAAGACCCTATGCTTCTCAGGGTATAGTTCTTTTACGAGAACCCTTGCTGTTACTTCCTCGCCAGGGAACACTGGCTTACGGAAGCTCATATTCTGATTCAAATAAATGGAACCAAAACCAGGGAACCTAGTTCCGATAATCGCACTAAATAGCGAAGCCGTCAAAAATCCAGGAACAATCAATTGTCCAAATTGGGTGTTTTTGGCAAATTCTTCATCTGTATGAAGAGGGTTTGTATCGTATGACAACTTGGCAAAGTCCATCACTTCCTGTTGTGTGAAGACTCTATGCATCTCATGGGATTGCCCAATAATCAATTCATCAAATCTCATTAGATTCCGTATTTTTCTTTTCTTTCATTAAGGATGCGTTCAAATTCCTCAGGTGAATAATTCTCTTTCAACTTTTCAGAAAGGTCTTTAATGAACTTGGCGGGAATACCACCACAGAATGTCAACGGTGGAACATCTTTATTCACAAGACTATTAGAAGCCACAATGGCACCTTCACCTATTTCCACTCCAGGCAAGATGGTCACATTCACAGCCACCCAAGCGTTTTTATGAACAGTAACTGGGGCAATGTAAGAATCACTGCAATTTCGATGGTATTCCAAAGGTTTATTATGGGTCAAAATGGTGATACTGCCAGCGAGTGACACGCCATCTTCCACGGTAATGAAATAAGGATAGGGCAAATCCATGTTGACGTATGTACCCACATGCACATTCTTTCCTATCTTCACCCCACGCCATCTTTGCATTTTGATGCGCGCTTTGTTCCAAGGGAAAGTCTGTGCCCAAACATTGAGCATGTGATCCTTCCATCGCACAAAGCCAAACACCAATGCCGACTTATAGCCATGTTCCTTCGCTGAAAGCCGCATGGTCTTCCATAGCCCATTGGCTTCATAATTCGGAACAGGTTGTTTCTTCAATTCAAGATATGCTTTCATATTCTATGATTTCAATACTCTATTATATAAACTCATCAGTTTCTCTACTATTTGGACATTGTCAAGTCCATCAGCTATGATCTTCTCCCTACCGCAAGTCTTATCTTGAAAAGCGAACGCCTTTTTCAATAATGCTGTCAACTCTTGAGGCTCTCGTGTCGTTGACACATAACAGCCTTCTATACCCACAACTCGTTCTTTCACATCTCCCACATCCACGCTCACGATGGGACAACCGCATGCCAACGCTTCCTTAATCACTTGAGGTGATCCTTCAGTAAACGAAGTCATCAAAAAAGCATCAGCGGCACACATGAGCAAGGTGACTTCGTCTCGAGAATAGCCCTTTAGTTCCAACAACTCCACTTGGTCGTCTTGCAGCAAATCGACAGACTCCTTGGCCAAAAATGCATTTTTCACCACATTATCAAAAGCCCCAGCAAACAAGACAAATTTCTTATCAAGATCTAAATCCATGCGTCTTCTCGCCTCCTCTTTTGATGTCAGTTGCAAATCTGACAAATCAATACCACAAGGGATAAGTGAATACTTGCTTTTAGGTTTGGCAATCGCCAAAGTCTTCTGCGAAACAAAGATATTCCATGCCGAAAGCCTCATGGCCACCTTGGAAAAGCGCAAGGCCTTATTATCGTTGATATCAGAGCCGTGATAGGTGGTCACAACAGGAATCCGACGCTGCAAATTGGCCATAAGCCCTGACAGACCATAATGCGCATGGACAACATCTGGTTGAAACGCTTTGATTTCCTTTTTCAACAATGGCAGGTTCTTTATATAGCCCTTTACTCCTTTGCCTTGTAGGCCAAAAAACCGAACATTGCAGTCCTGCTTTTCAAACGCCCTAGCCTGCTCCACAATAAAAGGGGAGAAACGTCCTTTGTTGTATGATGCGACAACGAGAACTTTCATTACACCAAACCTCTACCAGCCAGTTTAATCCACGCCCATCCAATGACAGCTGCACAAATCACTACAAGCCAAATCCCAAACCATCGCTTATGCTTGTTTTTCATCAACGAGATACCGTATGCAGCAAACATCAACTCAAGAGCCAACACGGGAAAATGGAATCGTTCGGATTGGGCAAAATTACTGAACACCAAGACCACCAAATAGCCACATGTCAAAGCAATCGGCAAGACATGTTTTCGCCATTCTCCACTAAGCAAGAGAGTGAATAAAGCAAAAATCACAAACCCCGACATGATATTTTTATTGAAATTGGCCCCGTTCAGCATCATCTGGTTTTCTTGATTTTTAATAGCCACCATAGATGAGAATGGAATGGAAAATATGGCAGGTGCAAACAAAGTAGCTGAGGCATATTTGGCAAACGCATTGCCACCTTCACGTTGTGAACGCCATTCCATGCCCTCTGCTTGGTTGGTAGTTCGGCCCTCCCACAACTGCTGTGTTTCCTGAACAATTTCCACACCTATAGTTAGGAACATCCATATTGCAAAGACCGAACTATACATTATCTTTTTCCAAACTTGAAGTTGTTTGGATGAAGTGAAAATCAGGCCAGCAGCTAACGAAGCAAACATCACACCTCCTAACGCGGTTCGGAAAGAAAACATCAGCAGAATACATACTACAGGGATGATGATATCGACGACTTTAATCTTTGGAGAGCGCAATACCAAGTCGGACCGTTCGGCAAAAAGGATGACCAAAAAAGCCATTTCCGTCTCTTTCAGTGTCACGCCACAATAATACCACATATTGGGCATCAACATGCAAAAGATGGCTGCCATACGGCCAACATGCTCGCCAAAACTACGTTTTGCCAAATTGTAGATTAATATACAAGAAAACGCATCAATAACACATTTTACCAGACGAGCCGTCAAAACATGGGTCCCCAATAACAAGTATTCAAACCCTAACCACCAAGAATAACCAGAATCTGACAACGGCATCCAACCCATCTCGAATTTCATTCTATCAAAGCCATAATTTCTCCACACCTCCCCTAATGCCTGATAAGCGCCTTCATCACCCTTATGGTATGCATGGGGCTCGCCCGTCATTTCGATATAATAGAAATAAATAAACACCACATACACCACCCGGATTATTAGAGAAATAAAGAATAGTTTTTTATAAAATGTCTCTGGCTTGTAACGTCGCCAATCCATACTCAACTTATTAGAAAATACAAAAAACGCCGTCACCGCCACAATGCCAAACAACATGAATTGGAAAGGCATCACATAATTGACATAAACGATGCTCACCAAAGCCAAAGTAATCAGATAACAATATATGGCCCTTGACGAGAAATATTTAGGGAAATAGTCCAACATAATTATCTTCTTTTATCCAAATAATTTTCTTTTTAACTTAATAAGTCGAATCATAATCTTCGGTCCCACAAGATGCCCTATCACCAATTTCCAACCACGGTTCCGTTCCGTCCAAGAATCCAATCCTTTATGTTCACAATAAGTGTTTTCAGTTCTGCAATACTCGCCTGTGGTTTGTTGAGGACAAAAATAATCCACTGGAAAAACATGAAGATCTTTATAATCCTGTTCTTTCCCATTTTGCAAAAAACCCTGCTCACTCATTTTTGATGTGACATATCGCACATTTGTTGTCAAATCCGGGCTCCCATCTTCTTTATAAAAATGACGATTCTGATAATGACCGAGTTGCTCTTTTACCCAAGTGCCGTGAGGTTCACTGGCTATCACGCCCATCATCACTGGCAAATGCTTACTTCCTTCGAAACCAGCGAAAGCATGGTAATGCAACAAATCATCAAAAGGTTTATACACCTCAAAATCCACATCCATATATAAACCGCCTTCACGTTCCAAAGCCCAAAGTCTGACATAGTCACTCACAAAAGCGTATTTGCCAGCTTTGTATGCCTCTTTGGTGTATGGGATTTTATTTACATCAAAGTTAGCTTCGCTCCACAGCTTGTATTCCCATTCAGGCATATATTTGTGCCAACTGGCAATACAATCCTTCGCCAACTGAGGCATCTCGCCATGACCAAACCAACAATAATGTATCTTTTTAGGAATCATATTAAATCATCTTGCTTTTCACCCATGAACCTAACTTCCGCAACGCATACTCTATCTTCAACAAAAACACGGGGCGCTCATAACGTTTCCTAATCTTATTAGGTTGCCTATCCCAGTCCACTTTATCCAACTCTTTTCTCGCTGCTTCATGATATTGCTTCGAAAGATAGTAAGGCAGCAGGCTAAAAGTACGCAGACCATCAACCAATTGTTTATAGTCGGCATCTGTTTTTTCAAGCGGTTCCAAATCCGTCAAATTCCAAAGCATGTGCTCTTCTGGCTTATGCAACCGTCCTACTCCCCTATGTACCACATCCACATCCTGATTGTAGAATGACAAAGGCTTATTCAAAAACGCCACCTTGTATTTCAAAGCAACATGAATCCACAGCAGAAAGTCTTCACCCAGTTTAATCCCTTTCGGGAAACCGCCCATTTCGTCAAAGACCTGCCTTGGCATACAGACCGCACCAGTCCATAAAGGCATAGCCAAAGTCTTAGCATACACTTGGCAATAATTGATATAACCTTTTTCAAAGCTCGTTTCTAACCCGATTGGTGCCACCCTGGTTTTATGCTTAGTCTCATTTACAATCGTATAACCAGTTCCGTATATACCAGCTTCAGGACAATCCTCTATGAACTTAGTCATCTCCTCTAAGAAAGTCTCCTCCCACCAATCGTCGGCATCAAGGAAACAAAGATAGTCTCCATGAGATGCTGCAATGCCATTGTTACGTGCCATACTAACTCCAGCATTTTCCTGCTGAATCAAATGGCAATTGTCATGTCCTATGATCATTTGTGATGCAATTGCAGCAGACTCATCACTACTACCATCATCTACAATAACCAATTCATAGTCGGTATAGGTTTGAGCCAACACACTGCCAACGGCTTTCGCCACGTAGGGAGCCTTGTTGTAGAGCGGGATGATGACGGAGAACCTCATATTATTCAGCTCTCTTCAAGCGATACATCATTATTTCGATCTTATCGCCATCAACTACCTTGACCTCTTCCCAGGGACCAACCTTTTCGCCAAGCACTTCGCCTTCTGCACCCGTGTCAGCAAGGATCTTTCCATCGTCCTCTTTCCAATGTTTTTGATCCATCTGCATCATGCCGTCTTTCAGCTTTAATCGGCCTGAAGCTAACGCAGCATCAATTTCGGCTTGGCTAACACCTTCCGGCAAGGGGCACAGAAAGTCGATTGTTCCATCTTCCTGAAAGATCACCACGGTATTCAAAAGCATAATCGTTTCCTTGTCCTGGTCTTCTTTGGCAAGAATGGTTTCAATGCCGGTCCATTCCATTTGGCATTTCTCGTCATTGAATTGCATAGCCTCTGCCACTCTCCA
Source organism: uncultured Bacteroidia bacterium (assembly GCA_902767725.1). Classification (GTDB taxonomy): domain Bacteria; phylum Bacteroidota; class Bacteroidia; order Bacteroidales; family F082; genus Limimorpha. The sequence goes on from CACXIM010000001.1 coordinate 48,474, forward strand.
TTTGCCTATCAAGTATGTCATAGTATTCTTTCTTTAATGTTACTAAACGTTAATATAATCGTATCAGAATTTTATCAAACAATTTGATAATCCTATTATCTGCCTTGTTTTGCGTTTTCTTCAAATAAGAATGCAACAAACGATATTTCAAAGGAATCTTAGGATTAACACCCGCTTTTTTCAGATAAGGATTATCCCAAATGCAGAGTTTTAAAAACTTTTCAGTTCCTTCTCTCCGAAAAACCTGAACCATCTCATCCACGTAATGCTTCCCATAATCTGAAGACCGTACCAAATATGAATAATCCTTACCATCGCCAACACAACAAAGTTTAACGGGGTTTTCGAGATGCGAAAGTTGATCTGGATAATATTTATTATAACCACGATACATATTTATAGGATTCGCCTTCTCCTGATTCTTATCCACCCATGTAACCTGATAGAAGTCGTACTTTTGTCTTATCTTTTGGTGGTTCAGTTTTGCTAAATGCACCACCCAAAAATCATCAACATTGATATATTGACAAACACCAGTCTCCAGACAAGGTACTCGAGAACAATGAACAGCATGTCTTTCCCTCTTTTTATACTCTTCCACAAAATCCGTTGATTCATCAAAATGAGCCGCCCATTCAAAATGCATTTTGGTATATTCCACCGTATTGAAATTATCAAACAAATTCAACCAATTGAAACAAAAAATAGTATTTCCCTTTGCGTTGACAATGTTCTGCCAACTTGCTGTTTTTTCAAATCCTTCAGATAGGAATTCATCAGCGTCCAACCCAAAAATAACCTTGTCTCCTGGTATTTTAGCAGCTTCTTCAAGGAGTTTGGTCCTACAAATATATTCATACCATTCTTGGGTTGGATTGTCGATTAGAATGACTTTCTCGTATTTTTGTGCGATTTCCCTTGTGCCATCATCACTATGTTGGTCAGCCAAAATGATATAATCCGCCCAAGAAGAAGTGCAAGTCAAAAAAGCGTCAAGCACCCATGCCTCATTACGCACAGGAGTGATCACGATGATAGTCGGTCTTTTGTTCATGTTTATTTAAACCTGTTTTTCCAATAATTCACCCGATGTCTAAGTTTGGTCCCGCTCACCTTCCGATACATACACCAATCGCAAAGGCGTTTCAATTCTTGTCGATCCGTTCCTCCAACATTGGAGAATACCTTTTGATAATGATGCGTAATGGCGCGAAACACTGTTGTTTTATTATAGTCAACTCTAGTTGTGAAGAAAGCGGCCAACCGATTCGCGACGATTAACAAATCCTTTTTCCTCGCCAATGAAACCTCCTGCATTTTGCTCCCTTGACGGATTCTATACACATACAAAGCATCTGAAATCACACTAATGGCCTTCGCTTTATAAAGTGTCAAAGGCACCCATAAATTATCTTCATATGAAACATCATCAGCAAAAAACAGATGATTCTCAATCAAAAAATACCTTTGATATGTTCTCAAAACTACACAAACAAAGGCAAAATCACGATTCGCCAACGCGTTTTCATTATAATAATCCATGCCTGATGCATACTGTTTTTCTATCAGCTGATCTGCGGGATGATACTGCCTCGTCTCTTCAAAGTAGCGTCGACCACTAAAACAAAGTATTTCTTCCCCTTTTAAGTGATCCGCCAGTGTCTGCAAAGCATTCAATTCCAACCAATCATCACCATCCAGAAAAACAATATACTCACCTTTTGCCGCTCGCAAACCAACATTACGTGCTGTTGACGTGCCTCCATTAGCTTTAGAGACATAATGAATTCTTGCATCTTTTTGGGCATACGCTTCAAGAATCAACTCAGAATGATCAGTAGAACCATCATTCACACAAATGGCTTCCCAATCTGAAAATGTCTGATTGAGGACGCTGTCTAGACACTCACGCAGATAAGTCTCTACATTATAAACCGGTATAATGACGGAAAACTTCATTTCCTGTTCTTGCTCATTTTATATAAGCGCTTCGCCAGCAGTTTCTGGTCGAAAAATCCGTCACGCAGATTGGCGCAGAAAACGGGCCAAAGCTTCTTCGGAAAGGCTTCTCTTTTTTTGTCCGAAAGCGACGGCAAGGCTTCCTGCAGATAAGCCATCTGTACCTCGCGACTTTTGGCCGCGGTTTTATCGGTCTGCAAGGTGGCCTGTGCGTCATGGATGCGGTATTCATAGAGCACCTCGGGCAAATTGACCAGTTTCAGTCCCTTCAGCATAGCTCTCACCCACAAATCGTAATCCTCGGCGGGCACCATCTCTTGACGGAAACGCAATCCCAGTTCCTCAAACGATTCCTTCTTCCAAACGCTAGAAGCATGAAGCACCGGCGAATGAAACAAAGCTTCAATTTTTATCTTCTCTGGATTCCGCTCCCGAACCCAAGTCGCTTCCTTGGCACCGAAAAGCCGCATACCCACCGAAACCAAGTCTACATCCGAGTGTTTCTCCAAATAATCAACTTGGACTTGCAAGCGCTGAGGCAAAGATACGTCATCACTGTCCATTCGGGCGATGTACTTCCCTCGTGCCATCTCAATGCCGACATTCAACACATTCGACAAGCCGACGTTCTTTTCTCCTTTATATCTCACAATTCTGGGATCGTCGTAGGTATCCAATATCTCCTCTGCATTGTCAGGCGAGCAGTCATTGAGCACAATCAGCTCAAAATCAGTGAAGTTTTGGGCCAGCATGCTGTCCATCGCCTCGCGGAGATAAGTGGCTGTATTGTATACAGGCATTATTATAGAAACCAGCCGAGTCATACAAACAGTTTTTTTACCTTGGGAACATGAACCAACAAGATTGCCAGCCCTATAGTCAACAACAAACGCCATGCAAACATGGGCCATTCTCCTAATTCTACCCCCACAAGTGCCCTGACACGGTTGCCCAAATGCGCATTCAGTTCAAAGCAATGCACACACATGATAGCCAATGACCAGATACCCAATGCTGACAAAGCTTTTGCTGTTATTCTCAAATATTTCTTAATCACATTGCTCAACAAGTAAACACAATATGTGCCTCCACAAGCGCCGAGGACGTCCAAAGGATAGCATTTCCAGGTAAAGGTGTACATCTCCATCCTCGAGAAGCAAATGGCGACAGCCCAACTGACCACAGCGGTAATCTTCAGCCATAAAGGAATGGGGTGATTTTTCACCCACCATCCTATCGTCACAAAAGGAAGTGCCATCAATCCCAACGAAAGACACCAAATAGAATACGGGAGCACCTTGTGCAGCATCAACGTACCAAAAGCTACCACCAACGACACGGGAATAGCCCATTGCTTCAGCCTTGACAAAGGAATCAGCAACGATTTAGCTACAAACAATGCCAATAAAAACCAAATCACTCCTAAGCTCAGTTTTCCCCAAGGTGTCATCGGACCAAACACATCTGCCCACAACAGGGAGAATAATTCACAAATCGGCGGATCCCAACCTTCATGCTTCACCAGGGCCATCAACACAGCCCAAGCCACAATCATCAGTTGAGTTATTGCCATAGGCGGATACAAACGAACAAAAAAGCGTTTTACATTCGCTTTTGTAGTGGGACCATCAACGTACGGTTTGGAAAAAACACCAGCAACGATAAAAAACATGGGCATATGAAACGACAAAATGAACTGAGCCAAATAAGGATGGTTCCATCCCACCAAATGACAGATAATCACCAGCAGAATGCCGATGCCTTTCATGATGTCAAAAACCACATCCCGTTCTTTCATATATTCACTTTTTAACAAAAGCTTTCACCTTTTTATACACCCCTTTCATGCCCAGACAACCAAAAATAGTTTTTATCGGTTTTTTCTTCTTATCAATCCAACTAGCCGCATTGTAATGCCATGAAACCTCAAAACGTTCGTCTGGACAAAAAGCATGGCCAAATATTCCAGTTTCGTAGACCACAAAATCCTTCTCCAGATGTTGGGTCTCATTCTTATACTTGAAGCCATAATCCACAAGATGACGTGCGACCAAACGGTCGTTGTTGACCCAATCACGATAATGCAAAGCCTTGTCGGAATCCACTTCTACCGTGTTGTAATAATCCCGTATCTTACAAATCATTTCATTACCCGGATTGCATGCCATGGAAGAGGTCAAAATCTCCATGTGAGGAACATCAACTCCCTTGTTTTTTGGAGTTCCATCTTCATTCAAATATTTTTCTGCGATATGCTCCATCTCAAATTCACGATACAGCTCGATCCCAGAGAAGAAATTGCAATCCAAAAAACGGTCAAAGCTCTGAAAAACCTCGACATCTGTATCCAAATAAATACCACCGTACTCAGCAAGCACATTATATCGGCAAACATCCGATACCAAAGCATACTTTTTCACCTCGTAGGCATATTTTGAGGCCTTGTATTTCTTGTAGTCAAAGGTAGATTCGTCCCAACGCATGATTTGGTAATCTGGCATTAGCTTTTGCCAGCCTTTAATGCAATCTTTCTGCGACTTGGGCATCAAGCCCTTGCCAAACCAACAATAATGGATGATTTTTGGTATCATTTGTCAATTTTAATCGCAAAATATCATTTATTCAATTCAGTTTATGGTACTCTTGCAACCATTTTTGATGAAAAACGGAGCATTTCAATGCATTTACTTCATTAAACACATTTCCGATACGAGTTTCACCTGAAGCAACGTCAAAAGTCAACACTGAATTTTTTTTAGCATAGTTCTTCACATCAATGTCCGCCACATCAAAAATAATCCGATATTCTCCAGTCGCCAATGTATGAGGAGGTATTTTAAAGATGATTTCGTAAGTACCTTCAGATACCGTATGCAGTCTATCATAATCGTTAAAGTCCGCTCTCGCAATTGGATAGCCGTAGGAACTATAGAGATTAAAACCCATTACCAAATATTTGATTTTTCGACGAACACAGACCAACATCCTCAACGTAAGCTCAGATGAGGATTCAACCATCTGACCATCTGAAGACACGAGTTGGGCCTCCAATAACTGTATTGGATCATCGTTAGGCACATCTTTATATGTCAATCTTTTTTCATTATCCTGCAAATAGTAGTTTATTGCTTCTCCTGCACTTCCCATAAAAGCAACACGTCCTTGATCCAACACAACTCCAGTTTTACACAATTGCTGAACACTCGCCATATTATGACTCACAAAAAGCACAGTACGTCCTTCTCCCTTGCTTACATCTTGCATTTTACCAATAGCCTTCTTCTGGAATTCTGCATCGCCCACAGCAAGTACCTCATCAACAACGAGAATTTCGGGATCTAAGTGAGCAGCCACAGCAAAACCCAATCGCACCATCATGCCACTCGAATAACGCTTCACAGGAGTGTCAATATAGCGCTCACAACCAGAGAAATCCACAATCTCATCTAATTTACGGGTGATTTCTGCCTTGGTCATACCTAGAATAGCGCCATTCATATAGATGTTTTCTCGACCAGTCATTTCAGCATGGAAGCCTGTTCCCACTTCAAGCAAAGAACCAATACGACCTTTTGCTTTGATTGTACCCGTGGTGGGACCAGTCACTCGAGACAATAGTTTCAGCAAAGTGCTTTTACCAGCGCCATTCTTGCCGATAATACCCACAACATCGCCTTGCTCAACATTGAAGTCGATATCACGCAATGCCCACACATATTCACTGTCGGCTGCTTTGGAACGGTCGTTTATCGACCCGACTTTCAGATAAGGATCTTCTTTGTGCAAAATGGCTGTCTGCCACCAACGGTTGAGGTCATGGCTAAGGGTGCGGGTCGAAACCAATCCCAAACGGTACTGCTTGCTAATATTATTGAATTCTATTGCTGTTGGCATATTCTAAATAATTTATCAAAACAAAAAAAACTTATTCATGATGTTTCATCTTCAAAACTATCGATAAGAAAAAACAACTTATTGGACCAAATAAATACTTGGAATAAGATTTATTTCGGTAAGTCACCGAGCGAAGTGTTTTTTTGCATATCAACGCTTTTTTCCATTTCACCTTTCTAATGGCATAAATCAATCGCAAATAATCACCATGATCTTCCAACTCGTCCTCAGGCCAATTACAATCTTTCGGGAACAACATCTTTTGTGTTTTTCTTTGCTTTATTATTATTTCATTATATTTTAATGCTCTTTCTTCCTGAAGAAATGAATTAGATATTCCAACTCCCGCACGATAAACACAGGAATATCCACGATAGTATGCATATTTGGAAAGTTTTGCTAATATGGACTGAAGCAACAAATCACCACCAGAATATTTATTATAAGGTCTAACCAGATCCCTTCTATACACTAAAGACACCGTACGCGTCACCGGACCATACTTTGCCGATTCAAATACATCACCAACTAACTCAAAATCCCCTTCAGAAACTCCAAATAGTTTCGATGGCTCCGCTTGTCGTTTTCCGTTGCTTTCAACAAAAACATTTGAACCCACAAAACCATAGTCTTCATGCTTTTCCAAAAAATCCACCTGCTTCTGCAATTTCAACGGATCCGTCCAATAGTCGTCGCCTTCGCAAAGAGCAATGTATTTTCCTTCACACAGAGGAAGCAAAAACTTATTCAATATTCCTCCTCCCTTGGAATATTGATTCTCTGATTGTAATAATGGTTTAAGAATATCCGGATACCTTTCCTGATACTCTTTGATTATTTCCTGAGACCTGTCAGTGCTGGCATCATCGTGAACTCTAACCTCAATAGGGAAAGACACCTCTTGCATAAAAATGCCGTCCAAACACTGTCTCAGATACCTCTCGTGGTTGTAGGACAACACACATACTGACACCATGATATTTCCCACGTCAAAGAAGCTTTATTGTATTCTTAGTTCCTTAAACCGGTCAACCGCCATCTCTTCCTTGTAGTTCTCAAACAATGCTACAACATCATACTTGGGCTCATACCCCAATTCCGCCTTCGCGTTGTCCACATTCATGAGAAATCCTCCCCCGCATGGCTTGTCAGGACAATACACAATCCGAGAAGGTTTGTCTTTGGGTGAAAACACTTTTATAATGGCCTCAATTTGCTGTTGAAGTGTTACAGGAATGCCCGTCCCAACATTATAAAAACCAATCTCCCTATCAGCTTCAACTGCTTTGCACAGCATCTGAGCACAATCATAAACATGCACCATATCCTTGGAGTAATTTGGGTCACCCCACAACTCAATCGGCTCACCCTTCATCGCCTGGTCAATCATACGATAAACCGGACGCAATGTTTTCACTCCATTAGGATGATAATAATGGTATGGACTATAATTATAAATAGTCGGGAAACGGAAAATGAAATATTTCAGACCATATTCTGCATGATAATGTTTTATTAACTCGATTGCAGTGTTTTTACTAATAACATATACAGCATGGTCGCCTTTGTAGCTAAAATGTAGTGGTGTATCTGGCTGCAACACCTTCCCATTTGTTGCCGATAGAGAAACATCAAAAACCGTCGTAGAGAACAAAATGCGGTCGGCATGCACTTCACGACAATATTCAAGAACATTATAAGCTCCGATAATATTCGATTGGATATACTGCTCTGGGTGGTAGCCTTCCATATACGATGGAATCTGTGCCGCTAAATATATTATTGCGTAAACATCTTCTTTTGGTAACTTTTCAAATTCTTCTTTACGAGTCAGGTCCACAGAATAATACCTAACATCCATCCTTTCGAAGAAATTGGTTTCCCTACGGCCCGAGGCAATCACCTCAAATTCTGTTTTGTCGAAATACTCGCTTGCATATTTCAGCACATATGAGCCGACATTACCTGTAGCACCAAAAACTATGATTCTTTTCATGATGTTATTTGTTTATTAATTTAACTATAATTTGCATTTCTTCTCCTTCATAACGTTGGTCTATCGGCAAAAAAATGGTTTTCCTAGCAATACCACATTCCAAATCACCTTGTCCGCACCACTTTTGGACATTCGGCCAGTAAGTCGCCACAAAGACCTTACTATCAATCAGCTTTTGTTTTAACAAGACATTATCCGTAAAACAAGGATAAACCATAGGAACAGCATCATCTTCCAAAACCAAATGATGTTGATTGAAATCAGTTAAAGCTTTATCTAAAAAATCATAATTCTCCCTTCTTTGTCTTTTAGCCGATTCGTAATCAATCCCGGACAAGATGGCTTTCGACAATTTTGACATCAACTTGATATCTTGGTTACAAAGTGAGTCTTCATTGTTTCGAAAATCCATATAACCAGCCTCTGCACCCATATCTATCCGCTTCAAAAGATGAGACATCCTATCGGATGAAACATCATGCTCCAAATCCATTTCCAATTTCTGATTTGTGTAAAGGTATGCTCCATCTGCCACGCCAAAAAACTTCCGAGCCGAATAAAATGTGTCTATTCCTTTTAAAGGTTCTGCAAAAAAAGCTTGTGCGTTATCTATAATAAGATGATCACCATATTTCTTTGCAAGCAGCTTTACACAATTCTGCTTTAATCCAAAATAATTGATATAAAGAAAAGCCTCTGTGCTACCAATTTCTGGGAGAAAAACCGGCTCAAGTAATTCATTGATATGATAGAACTCATAGTTTATTTCCAGTTTTCTTATGGGTTCAAGCATCACCTCACAAGTGTAGTATGGAATAAACACTTTTGAGTAATGACGAACTCTCAAAACATATTCAAAACAATTCCGGGCAGTATTTAGCTTTAGGGCATCCTTGTGGTAATGCTCACCTTTGCACAACTCCAATTCAAAATAGCCACCAATGGATCCCATTCCTCAATTCACTTTTACTTTTAACCATGAAGGAATGTCGCAAATGGATTTCTCCATTACCTCCCTATCCTCAAACTTTAGAACCAATGTACCGATGGCATTATTAGCTCCCTCAAATGAGTTCACATAATCGCCTTTCGAAACCCACAAGTCCTCCTCCACAATTTCAGCAGAAAAGCCTTTTGAAATCTCTATATGGTCAAACAAACCATCCTTTTCAGCATGAAGAATCACTTCTGCCCAATGACCATTGTATGGCTTTTGTTCAATCATTGGCACAGAATCCCCAACAACATAACGAGTTATGGCAGTAATCATATCCACCCCAGTCGCGTAATTCAGCATCTCGCAAAGACGGTTGCCTCCACCACGTGGAGTGAGTTCCATGATATATGGCTTCCCGTTTGCACCAATTCGCGTCTCAATGTTATAAACGCAAGTCCTCATTCCCAATAGGGAAATCAGACGCTGAATCTCAGAGGTCAGACAGGATTCTTGGTCTTTCGTAAAAGTTGAAGGCCAACTGTAGGCAGCCGGAGTATAAGGATTCGCAGCATTCACATCAAAACGCTGGGCATTGAAACTGATAAATTTCAATTCTCCGTTAACTGAGAAGCTATCCGTATCGGATGAGCAGCCCTGTTTCTCGACGAAATCCTCTATGATAATATGGCCTGAAAACGACTTGTCAAACGCATGTTCAACAGCTTTTTTCAATTGGGAATTGTCATCTACTCTAGTCACACCTTTGGACCCAGCCGAATCTGTCGGTTTAACAATAACTGGATAATCAAATCTATCTTGGTCTGACAAAACGTCATTGATGTTTGAATACCCTTTTGCCTTGGGGACATTGAAACCATGCTCTGACAAAAACGCGCGGAAACAATCTTTGTTTTGGAGAATACATATAGACTCGTATGGTCCAAAAGAAGGCAATCCCATGTTCTCCTGAACATAAGATGCACTTATCACACCAGGATCCACCCCAAACGACATGATTCCATCTATCTGTTTCTCCTGCGCCACTCTCAAGACAGCTTCCTTATCGATAATGCTCACATTCACATATTCATCACTATATTTGTGAGCGATATTGTCTGGCAAATAATCAGCGGTAATGACATAACAACCTTGTTCATGCGCCGCCTTGATAACAGGCAAAAGGTAACGAATACCACCAAGCAACATCAGCTTTTTTTGCATTATCTCACAATTAAATCAAGTATTCTTGACAAATCTTCATCACTCAATCCATGATGCATGGGCAGACAAATCACCTCGTTTGCAATCTTTGTTGCCACAGGCAAATTTTCAGGAGCGGAACTTGGCAAGCCACAATAAGTGCTAAAGGTGCTAATCAATGGATAAAAATATCGTCTGCCAAATATACCTTGATCCTTCATTTTGAAATACAATTCATCACGTGTCTTCCCATATTCTTCTGCTTTAACAAAGATGGGAAAGTAACTATAATTATGACGAACGTCCTTCATATCGTCAAAGAATCGGACTCCTTTCACACCTCTCAAAGCCTCACGGTATTTGATGGCCACCTGATGACGTTTCTCAATCGCCTCATCCACTTGCTTTAGGTTCAACAAGCCGTATGCAGCACGCACCTCGTCCATCTTGCTGTTGATACCAGGGGCAACGACCTCCGTCTCACCGGCAAAACCGAAGTTCTTCAGATAGTCAACACGTTTTTTTGTCTCGGCATTATGCATAACTAAAGCACCGCCCTCAAGGGTGTTATACACCTTGGTAGCATGAAAGCTCAAAGAAGCTAAATCACCTTGGTTCAATACAGATTGACCGTTCACCTCCACTCCAAATGCATGAGCGGCATCATAAATGACCTTAAGATTATACTTCTCAGCAATAGCTTGAATGCGTTCCATGTCGCAAGGCTTGCCATAGCAATGAACGGGCATAATGGCTGTGGTCCGAGGCGTAATAGCTGCTTCAATCTTATCAGGGTCCATCCCACAGGTGGACTCTTCTATATCCACGAAAACAGGCTTGCAGCCATTCCACCAAATGCTGTGGGTGGTAGCCACAAAACTATATGGTGTTGTAATTACTTCGCCTGTGATCCGCAGGGCTTGCAAGGCTGTAAGTAACGGTAAAGTTCCATTTGTGAAAAGGCTAATGAAAGGCACTTTTAAGTACTCGCACAAAGTCGCCTCCAATTGTTGATGAAACTGACCGTTGTTGGTGACCCACTTGCAGTCCCAGATCTCCTTCAATAGGCCTTGGAACTCATCCAAATCAGGCAACAAAGGCGATGTAACTGTAATTTGTTTCTGATCCACCTTCCCTAATCAATTAACTCCCAACCAATAATTTTCAACTATCAAATATCAACTATACCGTATCCATAAAGCTCTTCTGCACCTTGTTGAAAATCAGGATGCCTAAGGCCAATACAACCAGCATGAAGCCAAAGCTATAAGCCAGCCATCCCCAGCCAATAAACTGGCCTGCACTCAATGCACCATACTTGAAAGTCTCAATAACAGGCGTCACGGGATTGATGCACATGATGGTAGACAAATCTAGGCCCATCACCGTTTTACCCGCCACCTGACTCAAGGGGTAGACAATTGGTGTACCATACATCCACAACTGCACGATAAAGGAAAACAGAATCTGCAAGTCACGGTACTTGGTCGTCAAAGAAGAGATGATGATACCGAAACCCAAAGCCAAACCCGCCATCATCATCACCAACAATGGGAAAAGCAGGAAATACCAGTTGGGACATGGAGCCACCCCTATGATAGCATAATAAACATATACTATTACAAACAAACCGAACTGGATACCGAAACGCACCAAGTTACTCGTGACATGGGAAAGCGGCATGATAAGACGCGGAAAATACACCTTACCGAAAATTCCTGCATGCGCGACAAAGGTATTGGAAGTACGATTCAAACAATCGGCAAAATACTGCCACATGCACACACCTCCGAGATAAAACAAGGGCTGCGGCACACCATCGGTGGGAATGCCCGCAATGCCACCAAACACGACCATATACATGATGACCGTTAAAGCAGGCTGAATCAACCACCACAACGGTCCCAAAACAGTCTGTTTGTATTGCACAGTAATATCACGCTTCACAAACATGGTGAGCAGGTCACGGTAATCCCATATTTCTTTCAAATTCACCTCAAAAAGCCCGGTCCGAGGCTTGATAATGGTGGTCCAGTTTTCGTTTTCAGCGTTCTGATTCATTTCAAAAAAGTGTAAAGCTTCGCCTCTTGACTCACATCAAGAGAGCATAACTATTTGTAAATAAACTACTTGCCTCAAGCATAAGAGGTTGCAGTTTGTTGTAAAACCTAGGCTATAGTTAGCCTAAATTTACAATCTGCAAAAGTAAGGATTATTTTTCAAATAAAACAAGAAAAAAAACGCTAAATGTTTTTGTTATTATTTGGAGCGCTTGCCTCTGAAAACAATATTGCCAATCACCTTCCAAAAATATCTCCAATCAGTACGGAAAGGATGCTTCAAATAGGCCTCAAGATAGCGACGCTCGCTGTCCTGAATTTCATCCAGAGTCTCAGGCATGTCGACATAGAACGGAGGCAACAGTCCAGGCTTGGTTTTGATCCTAAGCTGCTGCAAATCCTCGGTATAAAGGTCATAATACTGCTGGCTCAAAGGGCGCACGCCAACCAGTTTCATCTGTCCCTTCAGTATATTGAAAAACATCGGCAACTCGTCAAGCCAGGTCTTGCGCAAGACCCTTCCCCACTCCGTAACACGATAGTCATCGCTGAACTTACCGCCCACGTCCAAGTCGTTGTTTTCGTAGATATAGGTCTGCAAATACTCCGAATAGGCATACATCGTCCTGAACTTAAACACGTTGAACTTGTTTCCGTCCTTCCCTATCCTTCTCAGCTTGATCAACATACCGTAGGTGTGTTGCTCCCTGCTAGGCTGACGCTTCTTCTGGGCGATGACACAATACCGGTCGTGGATATACTGCTCACTGACCACCTCGAAACCACAATAATACAACCTACCCAATATCTCTGGTCGAGGGAATACCTTTCTCACCTTTTTCGTACACCAATAATAAAAACGACGCGTCAAGCCTATTTTTGGACACACCCTATGCCATAGGAAGTCAAAGAAATATAGGATGTAGGCAAAAAACCTGGGATACTTGACGAAAAACTGGGCACGACGCTTTTGTGACGTATCGAAGCCACATACAAAATAGCCGTCTTGTTTCAGCTTAGCATTGGCATCGCGAAAGTAACGGTTCAGATAACGGATGGCGTTCAAATGATCTTTAGCCAATAATACCTCGGCTTCACCGTCAGGCACTTGCCACGACTTTTCGGCATAGTCGTTGAGCCATTTTGATCGCTCTTGGCTACGCGGCGTCTCGGCCACCGCAATCAGCTCACGGAGCTCCTCAGGGGCCTCGTCGAACTCAAATCTCGGAGCATGCTGGGTCTCGGTCACGGCAAGGTATTCCATCACCTCGTCGTAATTGTCGCGAGCTATCATATTGCCGAAAAACGACCTAAGTCCCATGCCCATCAATGTTTTATTTCTTCAAGCACTCACGGACAGCTTCACATATCATGTCCTGATCAGCCACGGAGAGGTAAGGATGTATAGGCAAAGAAATCACCGTGTCGGCCAACTGGTCGGACACAGGGCAACGGTTTTCATCCAGATCCAAATAGCTGAAAGCCGTTTGTCGGTGCATCGGGATGGGATAATAGATGGCCGTTGGGATGTCGAGTGCCTTCAAAACAGCTTGAAGTCCAGCCCTCACTTCCTTATTCTCCACCTGCAGCGTGTATTGTGCCCAACTGGAATAGAAACCTTCAGGCACTATAGGCGTCTTCACCACGTCTTTCAGTTTCTCAGTATACCTAGTCGCCACCTTATTGACATCAACCAACTCATAGTCCTTGAACGCCTTGAGCTTGACCAAAAGAATGGCCGCTTGGATACTATCCATGCGCGAGTTCATGCCGATGCGCACGTTATCGTAGCGGTCGCTGCCCTTGCCGTGGATATGGTAGGAATCCACAAGTGCAGCCCATTCGTCGTTGTCGGTGAACACCGCTCCACCATCGCCATAGCATCCCACAGGCTTGGCAGGGAAGAATGAGGTGGTGGAGATATCGCCAAAGGTGCAGGCTTTCTTATCGCCAATACGGCCGCCGAAACCTTGGGCTCCATCTTCAAGGACATAAAGCCCATATTTGTCAGCTATTTGGCGGATGGCCATGAAATCAGCAGGAAGACCAAACAAATCAACGGCAATGATGACGCGAGGCGTGAGCTTGCCGGCTTTCACAGTCTGCTCAATCTTACGTTCGAGGTCTACAACATCCATATTGAAGGTATCCTTGTCGACATCAACAAAAACGGGTGTTGCACCTTGCATGGCGATTACTTCAGCCGAGGCAAAGAAGGTGAAACTGGGCACGAAGACAGCATCGCTGGGTTTCACATTCCAAGCCTTCAAAGCGAGCAACAAGGCATCGGTGCCGCTATTGCAGGCGATGCAGTGCTTCACCCCGACATATTCGGCGAAAGCCGTCTCCATTTCCTTGATTTTCGGGCCCATGACATACGCCGATGAGGCGACCACGTCAAGGATGGCCTTATCCATTTCGTCCTTCAGGACGGTATATTGGGTTTTTAGGTCTCTGAATTGCATTATTATCAGTTGTCAGTTGTTCAGTTATTCAGTTGTTCAGTTGCCGCTTTGCGTCACTGCGAGGCCTCATTCCGTGAAAACGGAAGAAGCAGTCTAGGGGTGAATCTTTGGGTAATAGTTGTTCAACTTATTCCTCATTCAGCATTTCTCATTCAGCATTTTTCCAAATTCCCGTTAGTCTCCACGTATTTCCTGCCGCAATCGCATTGCAATGTGGGGCCGAGGCGTTTGCCACATTCGCAAACCCAACCAATCTGACGTGCGGGCACACCAGCCATCAGGGCATAAGGCTTCACGTCTTTGGTCACCACAGCTCCGGCTGCGACAAGGGCACACTTGCCCACCGTATGGCCGCAGACTACGGTACAGTTGGCACCCAATGAGGCTCCTTCACAAATCCTTGTCTTGGCATAGACACCGTGTACCGGGAAATGGGCACGAGGCGTAGTCACATTGGTGAACACACAGCTCGGACCACAAAACACATTGTCCTCAATCTCAACGCCTTCGTAAATGGAGACGTTGTTCTGTACGCGGACGCCATTGCCAATCTTCACATTATTACCGACGTTGACGTTTTGGCCGAACGAACAGTTCTCGCCAATTACGGCACCTTTCTGGATATGGCAGAAATGCCAGATTTTTGTCCCTTTGCCGATGCTTACATTGTCGTCGACGTAACTGCTTTCGTGTATGTAGTAATCGTTCATTGTTTGATTCTATTAAAAGTCGGCCCTTCGACAGGCTCAGGGGCCTAAGTATTTTCATTCCCAACCCGAGGCGAGCACATCAGCGATATGAATCACCTTGATGGGCAGGCCTTCCTTCTCGATATAAGCTTTCTGGTGCATGAGGCAGGTCATATCGGTCGAGACGATGTACTCAGCACCTGTATTCATTGCATTCTTCACCTTATGGCTTGCCATACCCATGGCCAAGGTCTCTTGATTCACCTGCATGGAGAAATCGGCCCCGCAACACATGTCCGTCTGTTTCATCTCCACCAGTTCAAGACCTCTCACCTTCGAGAGCAGTTGACGGGCTTCCTTGCCAAGACCCAAGCCCCGTAAGGCACTGCAGCTGTCGTGGAACGTCACCTTATAGGGGAACTCCGCACCAAAGTTGTCAAAATGCACCTTGTTGACCAGAAAGTCGGTAAGCTCGTAGACATTAGCAACCATTCTCTTAAAATTCAAATGGTTAGCAGTATTAAAAAAGAGTTCAGGATAGCGTTTCTTGATGTAATGCACGCAAGCGGCAGAAGGTGCCACCACGGGACCATCGTAGGAGAAGTCGTTGAGGAACTTGTCGCCCAATTCTTTCGCATCTTCCACAAAACCAGCATTATATGCAAATCGACCACAACAAGTTTGCTCCGGATTATACTCCACCTCCACGCCAGTACGCTCCAACACTTTCATGGTATGAGATGCCACAGTTGGGAAAAACTGGTCGATGATGCAGGGTACAAACAGTTCAACTTTCATAGGATTGGGTGCAAAATTCCGTGCAAAGGTACGGATTTTCTTAATTGCCCCATAAAAAAAAGCGGTTTTTAGAAGGATTTGGATAAAAAAGTACAATCTTCCCAAAACCTGGGATAAGATTTCTCCACCACTTCGGGATGGTCGAACGAGACCGATCCGCAAAGGAGCGCTAAGGGCGCCAAGGCCATCACGATGCGGTGATCGTTGTGTGCGGCGAAACACAACGGCGAATGTCCCAACTTCACGAGTTCAGTTTGCATGGCCTCCACACGATTGGATTCCTTCAGGGAAAGGTTGTCGAGGCCCGTAAAAGTGGCATCAACATTTAATCCGGCACAGGTGGCTGCCAATGTCGGATAAAGGTCGGGATGCGCGGCAAAATCGAAGTACAAAGGTTGTTTCTCAAAAGGGATTTTTCGCAGGACGATGGCATCTTTTTCAACAAAGCTGCCAACTCCCAATTGCTTCATCCAATCCACGATGACCACATCACCTTGAAGTGACGACATAGACAAGCCTCGCAGCCTTATCTCACACTCCTCACTCAGCGCTGCCATCTCGTACCAATATGAAGCTGCGCTCCAATCTGCCTCAACAACAAAACTGTTTGATTGATAGGGTTTTGGCTTGACAGAAATCGTTTTTCCTTTTCTCTCGACCTCTGCTCCGAAATGCCGCATCATGGCCAAGGTCATTTCGAGGTATGGCAAAGAAGTGAGTTCGCCAATGAGTTCCATTTCAAGACCTTTAAGCCACATCGGAGCAGCCAAAAGCAAGGATGAAGCAAATTGACTGCTTTGGTGCATATCGATTTGGACTTTCCCGCCCGAAATAGGTTTTCCAATGATTCGCAAAGGCAGACATCCTTCATTTTCAACATATTGAATATCAGCTCCTAATTCTCGCAAGGAATCAACAAGAGACTTCATAGGGCGCTGCTTCATACGTTCCGTGCCGGTTAAAAGCCACTCGCCTTCGTGACATGCCAGATAGGTGGTCATAAAACGAGCTGCTGTACCGCAGTCGGAAATGTCAATAAGTGAAGCTTTAGTAAGCATGTCATTCCCGCGTGGGGCAGAGCGAAGCTTGGAATCTATGCTTTCTAAAGCATCACTCAACACTTTGGTATCATGGGAATCCGAAAGATTCTGTAAATCAGGGGCAAATCCACCATACGCAGCGATCATCAATGCGCGATTGCTTTCGCTCTTGCTGGCGGGAAGAGTAACCTCACCGAAACGCAACACCCGCCCGCTTCTTGTCCTCATGGCTGACCTCCTTGCCGTCATTGCGGGCCCAGACCCGCAATCTCCCGAACAAGAAGGATTCGACTCTGTGTTCGGGTGACGGCGTATTGCATTCTGGTCATTGTTTCCCATACTCATTTATGATGTATTCAAGTGACCTTTTGATAGTGTCATTATCTACCATAACATCCCAAACAGGCTTTCCAACAGCCTCAAGCAGAACAAATTGCATCGTTTCCCCTTTATTCTTCTTATCGTGGACAAGATAGCCCAAAATCGGCTCAATATCGGCTTCCGAAAGCGCTATTTCCGATTCGGAAAGTAGCATTGGAACCTGTTTTGCAAAGTCTTGCAAAACTGTTTCATTCAATCCTAACTGCTTCACGGATAGCCACAAAGAGCCCAACATTCCCAATGCCACAGCTTCGCCATGAAGCAAAGGATAATCCGTTGTTAGGCAATGGCTTTCGATAGCGTGACCCAGGGAGTGACCGAAATTCAACACCTTGCGCAAGCCCTTCTCGGTCGGGTCTTGGGCAACGATTTCATGCTTGATTTCTCCACATCGGGCAATGTATTGCTGATAGTTTTCCAAACTGACATTCAGCAAGTTGGAATCAGCAATAAAACCGCATTTCAGAATTTCGGATAAACCAGAGAGAAGTTCCCTGGTTGGCAGAGTTTCCAAAAAAACAGGGTCGACAATCACTTCTTCAGCCTCTGCAAAAGTACCGATTTGGTTTTTGGCGCCACCGAAATCGATGCCCGTCTTCCCTCCTATCGAGGCATCAATCATTCCAAGCAAAGTAGTCGGGACATTGATGAATTTTATACCACGTTTGTAAGTTGATGCTGCAAATCCTCCTAAGTCGGTAATGGTGCCGCCACCGAGATTGATTAACAAGGCATTACGGTCAGCGTGATGTTTCATTAGGGTTTTCCAAATGCGCTGGACGGTTTGCAGATTTTTGTGTTGCTCTCCTGGCCTAATCACTATCTCGATTGCATTTTCGCAACCTAACCAGTATTCCACTTCTGGCAACCAAAACGGAGCTATGTTTTCATCGGTGAGGATGAAGACTTGGGAGGCTTTAGAAAGCATAGATCCCTTGCCCCGCTCATCCCCCCTCAGGGATGACATGCTTTCTAAAGCCTCAGGATGCATGTCATTCCAAGGTTGGCCAGTGCGTTGGCGGGAATCTATGCATTCTGAGGCTTGGGGCATATCCATCACTTTTCTCATTCTTCGACCACTTGACAATCAATCACCCGTTCATCATCCGTCGCGCCATGACGAATTTCCACACGGATGTATTTTTCGGGCAACAACGGCTCAATCATTTCAGGCCACTCGATAAGACAAAGATTTCCACTGTCAAAATAGTTCTCAAAACCGATGTCGTAGGCTTCTTCCAACTTTTTAATGCGGTAGAAATCAAAGTGATAGACCGATTCTCCTTCCTCGGTGACATACTCATTCACAATAGCAAAAGTCGGGCTATTCACCTCATCGGTGACACCCATTCTATGGCAGAGGTTCTTGATTAAGGTCGTTTTACCTGCACCCATCGAGCCGTAGAAGGCAATGATGTCGGCTTCGTCGCGCAGGGAAATCAAGTATTCGGAGACCTCGCTCAAGGCCTCCACATTGCTTATTTTGAATTGTTTATCCTTCATGGCAAACGATTTTCGCCGCAAAGATAATACTTTTTTTTAGAGATTCCCTGCGGGAATGGAAGACGGTTTGTTTTGTAAAACGCGGCGGCTTGTGGTGCCTACGCATAGTAAGTCCTACCTGCCGCCGCCAAATATACACGGCTAACACTCCATTAACTGCGTTGAATCTTCGATTTCCCGAAGGGAATCTCCTTACTTAGCAGTTAAATGTGTCACAGGAATCAGCATTTCGTTCATGGAGATGCCGCCGTGCTGGAAGGTGTTGCGGTAGTAACTGACGTAATAGTTGTAGTTGTTCGGGTAGGCGAAGAAATCGCTCTCACCAGCGAAAACGTAGGTCGTACTGAGGTTGGCCTTGGGCAAGAAAATCTTCTCGGGGTCTTTTACCTCGAAGACTTCTTTCGGGTTGTATTTCAAGTTCTTGCCGTATTTGTACCGCAGGTTGGTGTTCACTTCGCGATCACCAAGGATGCGGACGGGTTTTTCAACGTATGTGGAGCCGTGGTCGGTGGTGATGACCATGTCGCAGCCTTTCTCTGCAATGAAACGCATCATATCGAAGAGGCTGGAATGTTCAAACCAAGAGTACATCAACGAACGATAAGCCTCCTCGTCGTCGGCCAACTCACGGATAATTTCCATTTCAGTGCGAGCGTGCGAGAGCATATCGACGAAGTTGTAGACGATGACATTCAGCTTGTTAGGCATCAGGTTGGACATCTGCTCATAGAGTTTCTTGCCAGCCTGCAGGTTCAACACCTTATTATAAGAGTACTTAATGTTCTTGCCGAAACGCTTCAGCTGCTCGCCGAGTAGTTCGCCCTCAAATTGGTTCTTCGTGCCTTCGTCCTCCTCGTCGATCCACCACTTCGGGTACCGACGGCGGATTTCGAGGGGCATTAGTCCGGCAAAAAGCGCATTGCGGGCATATTGTGTGGTGGTAGGCAGGATGCTGTAATAGATGTCGTCGGCCTCCACACGGAAATAGGTTTCAATCAGCGGTTGGATAGCCTTCCATTGGTCATAGCGCAGGTTATCGATGACAATGAGGAACAACGGCTTGTCGCTGTCGTCGAGGCGTGGGAGCACTTTGTCGCGCACCACGGTATGCGACATGACAGGTTTCTCCGACTTGCCTTGGATCCAATCAACATAGTTGCGTTCGATATAGCGCGTAAACTGCGTGTTGGCCTCCTGCTTTTGGTCGGCGAGGATGCCCTTGATGCCTTCGTCGGTCGACTTTTGCAGTTCCAACTCCCAGCGCACCAAGTTTTTATATAGGTCAACCCACTCGTCATAATTCAAGTTGTTGTTGAGGTCCATGCTAATTTTGCGGAACTCTTGCTGGTAGCTCATCGTCGACTTCTCGTCGCGGAGTTTCTTGTTCTCGAGGTTGCGTTTCAGCGAAAGCAGGATCTGGTTCGGGTTAACGGGTTTGATGAGGTAATCTGCTATGTTAGAGCCGATTGCATCTTCCATAATGCGCTCTTCCTCGCTCTTGGTGATCATCACCACGGGAAGGTTTGGATACTCTCGCTTGATGACTTCGAGGGCTTCGATGCCCGAGATGCCAGGCATTTGTTCATCAAGGAATACAATATCGAAATGGCGTTGGCGCACGAGGTCGATGGCATCGGAGCCGTTGTTGGCCGTAACTACCTCATAGCCTTTCTGTTCCAAAAACATGATATGGGGCTTCAGGAGATCTATCTCGTCGTCGGCCCAAAGGATTGTCGTTTTGTCCATAGTTAGCGTGTTTATATGGAGGTAACGCAAAAAAAGGAAATTTGTTTTGGAAGGATGAACTTTTTTGAGAGGTCAAAACCAGCCGCCCATGTCACAACTCCGCTGCGCATGTCATTCCGACGTTGGCAAGTGGGCAAGAGGGAATCTATGGGCAGCGGGACACTAGGAATAATCTATGGAAGGCGGCGTTAAGGGTAACAGCCTCAACATGACGGCCTCAACAGCTATAGATCCCTTGCCTTTGCCCACTAGCCAGCCTGGGGATGACATACCTGTTGAGGCCTGCAACCATAAGACGGCAACTTTTCGAAAAAAAACATTACCTTTGCGGCAAATTTAGCGGCACATGGCAAGCGCATCCAACAAAAAGAAAATCTTCAACGACCCCATCTATGGCTTCGTCAGCATCCCCGACGAATTGCATTTCGACATCATCGAACACCCTTATTTCCAGCGGCTTAGACGCATCAAGCAGGTCAGCATGACCAATTTGGTGTATCCTGGGGCCAACCACACCCGTTTTGCCCACAGTCTTGGTGCCATGCATCTCATGCGGCATGCCATCCAACTGTTACGTGGCAAGGGCTACAACATCACCAATGAGGAGTTGGAGGCTGCATCAGTGGCCATACTTCTCCACGACAGCGGCCATGGCCCATTCTCGCACACCTTGGAAAACACCATTGTTCAAGACATCTCACACGAAGACCTCTCGTTGATGGTGATGCAGAAATTCAACAAAATCTATGAAGGTCGCTTAGGCTTGGCTATCGAGATCTTCACAGAAAAACACCCCAAAGGCTTTCTAACTAAACTCATTTCCAGCCAATTGGATGTCGACCGCATCGATTACCTCAAGCGCGACAGTTTCTTCACTGGAGTGGCCGAAGGTAGCGTGAATGCAGAGCGTCTATTGGAGATGATGGAAGTGGTGGACAACGAGTTGGCCATTGAAGCCAAAGGCATCTATTCCGTGGAAAGTTTCATCGTGGCCCGACGCATCATGTATTGGCAGGTGTATATGCACAAGGCCGTGTTGAGTGCCGAATATATGTTGCGCAACATCCTAAAACGAGCCAAGTTGCTCAGCCAGGAGCGCGATTTGTTTGCCACCCCTGCCCTTTCGTTCTTCCTGAAAAACAAAAATCCTTTCGAAAACGACGATCCAGACTGCGTTTTGGACAAGTTCTGCCAGTTGGACGACTACGACGTGATGACGGCTGTAAAAGCTTGGTGCGACGATGAAGACCGTGTGCTTTCCGAGCTATGCAGAAGACTGACAAACAGACACTTGTTCAAAATTGAGATGCGCGAAGGTGAGTTTGACCTGAACTATATTGAGGACATTCGCGAAAAGATTGCCAAACTATACGGTTGGTCGCTAGAAGAGGCAGATTTCATGCTGCTTCAGGGCGTTTCGTCTAACCACGCCTATCATCCTAAGAAGCCTGCAATCAATATCTTATACAAAGACGGCACAATGAAAGACATCAGCGAGGCCTCCGACCAACTCAATATTTCGGTGCTCTCGCAGCCCGTGGTGAAGCATTTCATTTGCTATCCGAAGGAGCTGGTTTAATCTTTAGAGTTTGTAATCTCCGATTCAAACTCGGCAGAAACCAAGTACTTATGAATTTCATAATCTGTACATTCTCCATGCCTACCAAGTCTCACCCAATCATTACGTAACACTATTCTATCACCTATCATATCAAAGTGTATATACGCAATAATGTGATGATACATATCCAACATAGAATCCATTAGTCCTTTTCTAGTACCATCATAACTCAAACCAAAATTTGATACTGCAAACTCACAATGATGATAAGCTTCTACCCATATACAACAATCTACATATTCCTCAACTGTAGTATAGATAACCCGGCCTCCACAATCAGTATTAACAACATACTTGATAATTGAAGACGGAGCAATTACACTATCTAACACCATAATTGAACCAACAGGATTAATATGATTCAATTCAAATAATACATAATCGCCAATACTATCCTGTTGCTTTGTAGTTGTGCTATTCTCAGTACTAGTAAAGAACTTGTTTTGCTTTTTAATCGTAACAACACTGCTCACAATACATGTAACACACAAAAAGCCGACAACAATTAGCAAAGCAACCAAAAAGGAATATTGTTTAGAATTCAACATAACACTTCATAATTGCTAAGGTAAATATATCATTTTTCCAATTCTCATTTATTTATAACTACCCCATTTTGCCGCGACGTTCATCGCCTTCGCCCGCCTTTTTGAGTCCTCCATCACTTCAAGTGCTTGCTGCTGCAAAAAACGTTCCTCATCCGTTTCAGGCTCCAGCGTGATGCCATGCGGCCTGGAATGGTGGTTTTCGTCCAGATAAGAGAAGGTGGCGAAGCCGTCGGCAGCGATTTTTTCGGGTTCGCGGCTGCGATACATTTTCGTGTAAACGGTCAATGTGCTGCGACCCACGGAGATGACCTTGCTCTCGAAAGTGACGATGTCGCCCGCGAAAATCGGGAACTTGAAGTCGATGCCATGGAGAACGAGAAGTACGGTATCTTTTGTATCAACATACTGAGCCACAGCAAAATAAGAACTCTCTAAAAACCACTCCGAACAACGACCTGCGAAGAAGGTCTGGTGGTGGTTGAGGTCGGCGAGTTTGATCAATCTTTGGGAATAAGTTGCTTTCATATTTAGTTGTTCAGTTATTCAGTTGTTCAGTTATTCAGTTGCCTATGGCTGATGGCTTATGGCCTATGGCTAACCAATACGTTGGGTCAGCCATTGGCCATAAGCTATTGGCCATCGTTTACTACAATTTTCAGTCCGTCGTATGCGAGCATCATGCCTTCGGGCAACTCGCGGTTGACCTCTGCGGCAAGACCCATGCTGTGGCTGCAATGCGTGAACCAAGTCTTTTTTGCACCAACTTTTCTGGATATTTCAATTGCCTCATCCAAGGTAAGATGAGAATAATGCTTTTTCTTTTGAAGCGCTTCAATAACCAGATATTCAACACCTTGCAGTTTTTCTATCGCTTCTTCCGAAATCTCACTCAGGTCGGTGACGTAAGCGAAATTGCCAATACGGAAAGCATAACATGTCAATGTGTAATGCTTCAACTTGATGGGGATGAAATGCAAGTCGCCGATATCAAAAGGCGTTTCGTCGAGGCGGTGAATGTCGTATGTGGGCGCGCCTGGATAAGGATGTTCATCGAAGGCATAGGAATACTCGCGCTTAATCTCGGGCAGTGCGGTGTCGTCGACATACAATGTCATGGGCTTTTGCTGCCTGAAGATATAAGGGCGCAGGTCGTCGAGGCCGCCAATATGGTCCTTATGCTCATGCGTGATAAGCACTGCATCAAGCTTGGTGACATTCTCGCGCAACATCTGTTGACGGAAGTCGGGGCCTGCATCCACGGCTACCGTTACTGCGTCGGTCTGAATCAAAATGGAAGTGCGCAGCCGCTTGTCGCGCGGGTCTTTGGATTGGCACACGGGACAAGTGCATCCGATGACCGGCACCCCTTGCGATGTTCCGCTACCTAATATAGTGACAATCATATTATTATCCTTATCTCACATCCACTTTATTACTTAGTGGAATTCAAGTGCAAAATTAGCGTTTTTTACACAAAAAGGCATCCTATTTCATAGAATTTCCCTACATTTGCGGCATGAATTTTTCATCCTACCTCAGAAATAGAGCTTTAAGACGCTCATTGGAGCAATACCTCGCTGAAAAACAGACAGCAAAACTACCTAATCTTCAGCGGATTAACTCCATGTTGATTATTCTTGACGAAAGCGACAAGAGCATAGTCAAGAACATCGAGAGCAGTGCGAAAAGCCTGTTTGGCGTCAGCCGTTGCGGATTCATCATCCTATGCAACCAAATGTCGGACACCATCCTGCAAAGTGACCTTTACACCGAGATCACACCCAAGGACTTCGGCTTTATGAGCGTACTGAAGCCTGACCAGCATGAATTCATCAAAAAGCTGCCTTTTAGCGCCATGCTCATCAACATGGCAGCGAAAAATGCAGAAATCAGCGACTATCTCTGTACCTTGCCCAAGTCGGACTTTAGGATTTGTTTCCACGAAAGCAAGAATCAGAAGATTTACGACCTGCTCATCGAAAACCCACGTGCCACCGACCCTGTTTCCAACATTCACGTGTTGCACAATTATCTAAAGGCTTTGTCCGGGACACAGGGGTAAAAACAGTCCATTGACCCTTCGACCCTTCGACAGGCTCAGGGCTCAGGAATGAAGATTAAAACTTGAATAGAAAATATAAAACAAATGAGATACAATCCATTTAAAGGTACGGGCATTGCCCTCATCACCCCTTTCAAACAAGACCAATCCGTCGACACAGAATCTCTCATAAGAATCGTCAACCACGTCGTTGACAACGGTGCCGATTTCTTGGTTGTTTTGGGAACCACTTCCGAAGCGCCTACCCTTTCAAAAGAAGAAAAGAATCTGGTAATCAACACGATATTAAAGACCAACAACGGTCGTTTGCCCGTCCTGCTTGGCATGGGCGGCAACAACACGGAAGCCGTCATCGAAGCCACTAAGGCCCAAGACTTCACTGGTATTCAAGGCATTCTGAGCGTTGTACCTTATTACAACAAGCCCAATCAGCGCGGCATGAGAGCCCACTTCGAAGCCATTGCTGATGCCAGTCCAGTGCCCGTTGTGGTTTATAATGTGCCTGGCCGCGTGGGCGTCAACCTGCAAGCCGCCACATGCGTGGAGTTGGCCCAACATCCCAATATCATCGCCGTCAAGGAGGCTTCCGGCAACTTGCAGCAAATCATGGAGATCTTGCGCGACAAGCCCGCCGATTTCGACGTGCTCTCGGGCGATGACGGCATCACCCAACCCTTGATGGCCCTTGGCGCACAAGGCGTCATCTCAGTGGCGGCCAATGCCTATACCGCTTCTTTTAGTCGCATGATGCATGCCATGAAGGAAGATCGCACCCAAGAAGCACTAAGCCTGCATTATGCCATGCTCCGCATGAACCAACTCATCTTCGCCGATGGCAGCCCCGCGGGTATCAAATGCTTGATGAGCCATTTAGGATTGTGCGAAAACGTCCTTCGCCTACCTTTGGTGACCGTTAACAACAAGGTGGAAGCCGACATCATTGAAGAATGGAAAGAATTAAAAGACAAACAATAAAATGAAAACCTTACGTTATTTTATGCTCATTTTGGCCACTGTAATCAGTGGCTCCATTTTTGCTCAAAAGAGCCAACAAGAGCTGAAACAACTCATGCACGAACGCAATGAGTACTATTTCACTTTCAATTTGAACGGCAACGACGACCTCAACACTATCGCCCATACCATTTCCGTGGATCGCATCGACGGCGATGTGGTGACAGCCTATGCCAACAGCAATGAATTTGTGGCCTTTCAGAAGCTCGGATACACAATCACCCTTCAAACACCGCCCTCACTGTTGGAGAAAGTCGCCATGTGGGACGGAAACAACCGCGCCGAATACGACTGGGACAGCTATCCGACTTACGAAGCCTACGAAGCCATGATGTTCCAATTCGCCACCGACCATCCCGACAAATGCGAAATCATCACCTTGGGAACGTTGCCCAGCAACCGTAAGATTTTGATTGCCCATCTCAACAATGGTTCAGGCGAAGGCAAGCCCAAATTCCTCTATACTTCTACCATCCACGGTGATGAAACCACGGGCTGGATCCTTATGCTTCGCCTCATCGACTACCTCTTGGAAAACCCCGACGAGCCTGAAGTACAGACGGTCATGAACAACATCGACCTTTACATTGGACCCAACACCAACCCCGACGGCACCTATCACGGCGGCAACAACAACGTCAATGGTGCCACTCGCGCCAACGCCAACGGTGTTGACATGAACCGAAACTATCCAGATCCCCATGGCAATGCTCATCCCGATGGCTATCCCTATCAAACAGAAACCCAATGGTTTATGCAACTTGCAGAAGACATACCGTTTGTGATGGGTGCGAATTATCACGGTGGTGCCGAAGTCATGAATTATCCTTGGGACAACACCTATACCCTTCACGCCGACGATGCCTGGTGGCAATTTGTCTGCCACGAATACGCCGATGAATGCCATAAGGTCAACCCGAACTACATGAACGACTACACTAACGGCATCACCAATGGCGCTTCTTGGTATATGATCGGAGGAGGACGTCAAGATTATATGAATGGCTATGCCCAATGCCGCGAGGTAACCATCGAGTGCTCAAATCTGAAGACACCTAACGCTTCCCAACTCCCCAACTTCTGGAATTACAACAAGGCATCCCTCTTCCTTTATATGAACCAATGCCTTTATGGCATTCATGGCATCGTGACTGATTCGATTACTGGCGAGCCAATCGAGGCCACCATCACCGTCGCCGACCATGACGACCAATACTCGTTTGTGGAGAGCCACCTGCCCGTTGGCGATTTCCACCGTCCCATCAAAGGAGGCAGCTACACCATCATCGTCAGCAAGGACGGCTATTGCCCGAAGATGATTGACGTCACCGTAGGCGACCACGAAACTGTTAACCTCGACGTACAGCTCGTCCCCGGCAGTTGCTTGCTTCCCTACTTCAGTGCCTCAACCACACAAGTCGCCCTTGGAGGAAGCGTCAATTTCACAGACCAATCTTACGGAGAGATTGTTTCATGGGATTGGACCTTTGAAGGCGGCACTCCAAGCACATCCACACAGCAAAACCCAACTGGAATTGTTTACAACGAAGCTGGCTCATTCGACGTCAGCCTCACCATTACCGATGCCGATGGCAACAGTGAGACGTTGACCAGAAGTGAATTGATCCTTGCCGCTGAATCATACAACATCCACAATGGTTCCGTGCAGACCTGCGATGCCTTATTCTACGACAATGGCGGACCAAACGGCAATTATGGCAACGACAAAGACTACACGATGACCATCTTGCCCGCTAATGAAGGCAATATGATCCGTGTCAACTTCATCGAATTCAGCACCGAAGCAAATTACGACTACCTGTATATTTACGACGGCACCACAACAGAGTATGCCACACTCATCGGCCGCTATGACGGTGCCATTGGACCTGGCGTGGTAACCGCCACCAACGAAACCGGAGCCCTCACCTTCCGCTTCACCTCCGACCGAGGCGTGAACAGCTTTGGTTGGGTAGCTTCTGTGAATTGTGTCAGCGGCGACCCGCTTAGCATCGAAGTCACTGCCAACCCCGAAGTTATCAACGAAGGCGAAAGCAGCCAACTCAACGTAATCGCTACTGGAGGCTCAGGCGAATACACCTACATTTGGGAACCGGCAGAAACGCTCAGCAACCCCAACATCGCCAACCCAATAGCCACCCCTGCAGCACCTGAAACTGCCTATAAAGTCGTTGTGACCGACAGCGAAGGCAACAGTGAAACGGGCGAAGTCACCGTCACCATCAGAGACTGGTCAGTGTCCGAGGACAGCAGCGGTCCAGTCATTTATCCCAACCCCAGCAACGGCCATTTCACCATCGATGTCAAAGGAAAATACAGCTACAGGCTTTTCAACAGCGTCGGTCAACAAGTCATGTCGGGCGAAGGCGAAGGTAAAACCTTGCTAGACGCTTCAAGTTTGAACCCAGGCGTTTATTTCCTGCAACTGACAACTGACGGGACGCAAGTCGAAAAAATAGTCATCGAAAAATAATAGCCAAAACCCCACGTTTATAACGCAAAAATGAGTAATTTTGCAGCCCGATGAAAAAGCGACTTTTGATATTGGTATTTTTTGGTCTTGTTGTCTTCACTTCGTGCAACGATTTCACCCGACTAGTGAGAAGCACTGACAACGAGATGAAGTACGAGGTGGCGGTGGACTACTTCGAGCGTGGCGACTACAACCACGCCCTTCAGCTGTTCGACCTGCTTCAAGCCTCGTTCCGCAATACCCCAAAAGGAGAATCAATCACTTACAAGACCGCCTATTGTTACTACAATCAAGACGACTACGACATCGCAGGCTACTACTTCAACCGTTTTGTACAGACCTACCCCTTCTCAAAAGACGCCGAGAAAGCCGCCTACATGAGTGCCTATTGCAGCTATCGGGTCTCTCCTGAATCGGGTTTGGACCAAACCAACACTCATAGTGCCATCAAGCAGTTGAAGAGCTTCATCGAGCAATACCCGCAAAGCGACAGCCTAACTCGCGCCGAGAAGCTACTGAACGATCTCAACAACAAGTTGGAGGAAAAAGACTACAACATCTGTAGGCTTTTCTATCGCATGGAAAACTACAGTGCAGCCATCACCTCGTTTGAGAACATGCTGAAGAAATACCCCAACACGCAACACCGCGAGGAGATCCTCTACGACATGGCCAAGACTTATTACGACTATGCCGAAAACAGCGTCGCCGAAAAACAGCGCGAGCGCTACGAATCATGCGTCGAGCAGTGCAACGCGTTAGTCTATCTCTACCCGAGTAGCAAGTACTTGCAAGACGTGAACGGCATTGCAGCTAAAGCAAGAAAGAAATTAGAAAACATACAATAACCATGGATTTCAAGAAGATTAAGACCGAAACGACGGTGGTCACCCGTCAGAAAGACCAATTCTACAAAGGCACAGGCAACATTTATGAGACTGTAGCCATTCTGTCCATCAGAGCTAATCAAATTGCCTCTGAGATGAAGGCCGAACTCAACGAGAAGATCGAGTCGTTTGCTGCCGCCACCAACGACAGTTTGGAAGAAGTGTTTGAGAACAAGGAACAGATTGAAATCGCCAAGTTCTATGAGCGTTTGCCCAAGCCCACACTGATCGCCATCCACGAATTCCTGCACGACCAGATCTACTTCCGCAATCCCGCCAAGGATAGCCAGGACGCCTTCTGATTTGAGAACACCATAAAGGGAGAAGCCATGAAAAGAGTCTTTGCCACACTATTCGTCATCCTTGGATGCCTGCTGAGTTTCAGCACCTCACAGGCACAAGAGCTACAATGCGACGTGCGTGTCAATTCCAACAAGGTGCAAGGTAGCGACAAGACCATCTACCAAAACCTGCAGACCGCCCTTTATGAGTTCATCAACAACACAAAATTCACGGACATCAACTTCCGTCAGGGAGAAAAGATTGAGTGCTCCATGCTTGTTGACGTCACCAGCCGCGAAGGCAACTACTTCACGGCTGAAATCAACTTGGCCTTGCGTCGTCCAGTCTATAAGTCGAGCTACAACACCCCAATGTTCAATTACATCGACCGCAAGTTCTATTTCGAATACACCGATGGTCAGACGCTCGACTTCAACCCGAACACTTATATCTCCAACATCACGAGTACTATCGGTTTTTACGTCTATCTTTTCCTCGGCCTCGATTTTGACTCTTTCTCCCTGAATGGTGGTGACCCATTCTTTGCTATTGCAGAGACCATCGCACACACTGCACCGCAAGACCCAGGCTCAGAGAATGGATGGAGCTCAACCGGACGCCAAAACCGTTATGCCATCATCAGTGACATCAACAACACAACCAATCAACCGTTACGCCAATTCATCTACGACTATCATCGCCAAGGTTTGGACTTGATGGCCGAGCAACCCGACAAAGCCCGCGATGCCATATTGAATAGCATCTCACAGCTACAAGTCATCTATGACCGCAACCCCATGTGCTATTTCCTCCAATTGCTCATCGAGAGCAAGCGCGACGAAATCATCCAAGTCTTCTCGCAAGGCGACACGAAGATCAGGACTGAAGCTGCCAACATCATGAAGGCCATCGATCCTTCTCAGACTTCGCGCTATGAAGAAATGTTGCAAAACAAAGGCTTTTAACCCTTCTTCTTTCTTATGCTCCAGCAACTGCACATCAGCAATTACGCCTTGATTGACGAACTGAGTGTCAGCTTTGAATCTGGTTTTAACGTCATCACGGGCGAAACTGGCGCAGGCAAATCCATCTTACTCGGTGCCTTGGGCTTTGCCTTGGGCGACCGTGCCGACACCAACGTGCTTTACGACAAAGACAAGAAATGTGTGGTAGAAGCCACTTTTTCGTTGACCGATGATGCGCTAAGACCCCTTTTTGAGGAAAACGACCTCGACTTTGAAACCGAGTGCATCTTCCGTCGCGAACTCAACCCACAGAAGAAGAGCAGGGCTTTCATCAACGACACGCCTGTGGCCTTACAGACCATGAAAGAAATCGGTTGTCAGCTCGTCGACATCCACTCGCAACACGACTCCCTCCTACTCACTGATGCAGATTTTCAGTTAAGGTTGCTTGACGACATCGCAAAAAACGGAGAGGCTTTGGCCCTTTACCAAAAGGAATACATCCATTACAACTCCTTGAAACGAAAGTTGAACGAACTGAAGGAGATGGCAAGCAAAAACACAGCCGAAAACGACTACCTGAAGTTTCAATTGGATGAGCTTGACAAAGCCCAACTCAAAGAAGGCGAATATGCCGAGATTGAGCAAACCCTCAGTGTGATGGAAAACGCAGAGGAAATCAAGACTTTGCTTGTCACTGCCAATGGGTTGATGGAAGATTCTGAAACTGCTATTTTGGGACAAGTCAACGAATTGGCCTCAACCCTTTCCCGTTTAAAGCACCTCTTACCCGACCTAGATAATCTTACAGAGCGTATTGAGAATCTGAAAGTTGAGCTAAAAGACATTGCCTACGACCTACGCCGCAAGGAAGACGGCACCCAATTTGATGAGGAGCAGCTACAAAGCCTGCAAGAGCGTTACGACCGGCTCAGCCGACTGATGATGAAGCATCGCATCAACGACTTTGGGGAGCTCATCGCCTTGCGCGACAGCCTGAAAGAAAGGGTGAATGCCTTTGAAAACATTGACGAAGCCATTGTTAAGGCTGAAAAAGAGTTGAAAGAAAGTGAAAAACAGCTTTCACAACAGGCCAAAATTCTTCATGACAAACGCTGTCAAGCCGCTAAAGTTTTCAGCGAGAAGGTCACAACACTGGTACAGCAGTTGGCCATGCCATTTGCCCAGTTCCAAGCTAGTGTGGAAAGCCAAGCCAACTTTGGCGGTAAGGGCAGTGACGAAATCCGGTTCCTTTTCTCCGCCAACAAAGGCATCGGCGTTGACGACCTTCGCCGCGTGGCCTCGGGTGGCGAACTCTCGCGCTTGATGCTCTCCATCAAGAGTGCCGTTTCGGACTACAACTACATCCCCACCCTCATCTTCGACGAAATCGACACGGGTGTTTCGGGCGAAGTGGCGGCAAAAATCGGGGGTATCATGCGGCAGATGGGACGTTCGCTGCAACTCATCTCCATCACCCACCTACCCCAAGTGGCTAGCCAAGCCGAGCATCATTATTTCATTTACAAGGACAACGCAGGTGAGCGCACGCAATCCCATATCCGTGTCTTGCAACACGAAGAGCGCATCACCGAAATCGCCAAGATGCTGAGCAACGACCAAGTGACGCCTGAAGCTTTGAAAGCCGCCGAAGTGCTTTTAAAATAAAAAAATCCACTTCACACAATAATATTCCATTTTTGTTGTTAATACAGCAAACAGCATTATCGTATTATCCTCTAAAGTTCAATCCAATGAAAAAGATTGCATTGATTGCCATCGCCTTTATGGTGGCCATGACGGGCTGCAAGAAAGAGCCCAAGCCTAACGACAACCCAAGAGCTGACATCCAATTGACCAATACCGAGAGACAATTGGTCAGCGACAACAACGACTTCGCCTTCAACCTTTTCCGCAATGCGCAAAACGAGGGGAGCCAAATCATTTCGCCACTGAGCATCACCTACGCTTTGGGAATGCTCAACAATGGAGCTACTGGCCAAACCCAACAAGAAATCAATACCGTGCTTGGTTTTGGTGACGCGGGCACCGATGCCATCAACGACTTCTGCAAAAAGATGCTGTCCCAAGCCCCTACCCTCGACAAAATGACAAAAGTGATGATTGCCAACACCATCTTTGTCAACAGCGGCCTAGGCTATGTACTGAAACCATCTTTTGTCGAGAATGCCAACACCTATTACGATGCCAAGCCCGAATCGCGCGACTTCAAAGACGGGCGCACGCTCGATGCCATCAACCAATGGGCCAGCGACCACACCGAACAAATGATCAAGAAAGCCCTTGAGGAAAACGAATTCGATCCCGAAGCGGTGAGTTATCTGCTCAACGCCATCTATTTCAAAGGAGAATGGAGCATGAAATTCAACAAGAGCGAGACCCAAAACGAGCCTTTCAACAAGGGAGAAAAAGTGCCGATGATGCACCAGGAATGCGAACTTTCTTATACTGACAACGACACATACCAATCACTCAACCTGCCCTACGGTAACGGTGCCTATTACATGACCGTCATGTTGCCTCACGAAGGCAAGACCACTGACGACATCCTCAATCAGTTGAACGGACAAAGCTGGAACTACAACCTCCATCAGATGTACACCCACATCGTCGACGTGAAACTTCCACGTTTCGAGACCAACACGGACTTGAATCTAGTAGAAATCATGTCAAGACTAGGTATGCCGACTGCTTTTGACCCCAACCAAGCCCATTTTGATGATTTCTGCAACGCCCCCACTTATATCGAACTCATGAAACAAGTGGCCAAAATCAAATTGGACGAAGAAGGCACTGAGGCTGCTGCAGTTACGGTAACAGGTATGAACACCACTTCTGTTGAAGAAGAGCCAGAACTGCCCTATGCCGTTTTCCATGCTGACCGCACCTTTCTTTATGCCATTAGCGAAAAGTCGACGGGAGCCATCTTTTTCATCGGAAAATACACAGGGAAATAAGTCCCAAACAACGACAAAACAAAAAACCGCTGCCCAACTTGACAGCGGTTTTTTATTATGTAAACCAAAAGGTTATTCCTCGTTCCCAACAGCATTCTTCATAATGCCAATCTTGGAACTCTCCACGAAACCGAGGATGAAATCGCGGTCTTCCGAAACAGGAAGGTTCTCGCGGATGTATTGCACCGACTGGGTGAC
>CACXIM010000002.1 GCA_902767725.1 uncultured Bacteroidia bacterium
GAACGTAGGGAAAAAGGATACTAAGGCTTTGCGTCAAGCCGAGATGGTTCCTTGTGTCATGTACGGTGCAGGTGAGGAGCAGATTCACTTCGCCACTGCTGAGAAGAACTTCACCAAGATCCTCTTCACCCCTGAGACCTACATCATCGATTTTGAAGTCAATGGCAAGACCTACAAGACCATTCTTCAAGACATTCAGTATCACCCTGTGACCGACAAGGTGTTGCACGCCGACTTCCTCATCGTTAAGGAAGACAAGCCCATCACCGTCACGCTGCCTATCACCCTCGAAGGTTCGGCTGCCGGTGTCATGCGCGGTGGTAAACCCAAATTGGGTATCAAGAAGGTCAAGGTTTGCGGCCTGATCAAGGACCTGCC
Organism: uncultured Bacteroidia bacterium; assembly: GCA_902767725.1. Taxonomy (GTDB): domain Bacteria; phylum Bacteroidota; class Bacteroidia; order Bacteroidales; family F082; genus Limimorpha. The sequence continues at coordinate 379 of CACXIM010000002.1, forward strand.
GGACTACGTGAAAGTCAACATCAGCAATGTGAACATCAACGAAGCCATCAAGGTGAAGGATCTCGCCATCGAAAACGTGACCCCCATCACCCCTGGCTATACCGTCATCTTCGCCGTCAACGCCGCCCGTGGCGCCGCCGTTGCCGAGGAAGAAACCGAAGAGTAATCTCTTATTCAACCATACGAATAGGCCGTCTTTGGGCGGCCTATTTTTTAGTTTTTGGAATTTGCTTCGCAAAGAAATCAATCAAAAATCAATCAAAATATTCAAAGAAATATGTGCTTAAGAAAGATTTTTGAACGATTTCTTGGCCGTAGGCCAATCCCAAATAAGGAAACCAAAGAAAAAAACATGAAATACCTGATTGCCTGTTTGGGAAACATCGGTGCCGAGTACGACAACACACGCCACAACATTGGCTTCAAAGTCGCCGACCGCTTGGCGAAGGACTTGGAGTGCTCGTTCACTACAGGTCATCTGGCCCAGACAGCGGAAGTGAAATACCGTGGCAAGAACCTGCTGATCATCAAGCCGACGACCTACATGAACCTCAGCGGCAAGGCAGTGAAATATTGGCTACAGCAGGAGAAGATTCCGATGGAGAACCTCTTGGTTGTCAACGATGACATCGCGCTGCCTTTGGGGACGTTGCGCCTGCGCAAACAAGGTGCCGACGGCGGCCACAACGGCCTAACCGACATCATCGAGAAGTTGGGTACCAACGTCTTCTGCCGCCTGCGTTTCGGCTTGGGCGACGACTTCCCGCGCGGCCGTCAAGTGGACTTTGTGCTGGGCCAATGGAAGGCTTCGGAAGAGCCTATCGTCGACCAAAAATGTGACGAAGCCGTCGAAATCATCAAGAGCTTCGTTGTTCAAGGGCCGGATCGGACAATGAATCAATACAATAAGAAGTGATGACTTTTCGTCATTGCGAGGAGGTACGACGAAGCAATCTAGAGATACAACTATCTATAAAGTTTATCCTCTAGATTGCTTCGCTTTGCTCGCAATGACGTTATGATTCCGCTTCCCTCGCCTTCTTTTCCTTTAAGGATCCTTCAAAAATATCAAACCTTACGAAGCGGCATTCCAAGGGGCCGTTCCAGACGGGTATCTTGGCCGTAGGCTTCAAGCCTACATGGCGCAAAGCCACGGCGTCGTCGGTGATGAGCCAGCACTGGAAGCCCTGGAAGTTGTGCTTCAAGGTGTGGCCGATTTCCTCATATAGGTTGTCGATGTCGTCTTCTTCCAAGCGGTCGCCGTAAGGCGGGTTAATGACCAAAATGCCACCGCCTTCGGGTGGGGTGAGGTCGTGCATGTCCTTCTTCATCAGGTGGATATCGCGTTGCAGATGGGCGTAGTTGATGTTGCCCTCGGCGATGGCCACTGCCTTGGGCGAGCGGTCGGAGGCCCATATCTCGTATTCGAAATCGCAAATCTTGTCATCGGCTTCCTGACGGATGCGCTGCCACAATTCGGCATCGTAGTCGTCCCATTTCATGAAGCCCCATTGCTTGCGGTAGTAGCCCGGCGGGATCTTCATGGCATACATGGCCGCTTCGATAGGCAGGGTGCCTGAGCCGCACATGCAGTCGAGGAAGTTGCAGTCGGCCTTCCAGCCCGTGAGTTGGATGAGACCTGCCGCCAACACTTCATTCATCGGGGCCTTATCGACCTGCTTGCGGTAACCGCGATGGTGCAAGGATTCTCCCGAGCTGTCGAAGAGCAGGGTTACCTTGTCCTCGCGGATGTGCAGGCTGATGCGCAGGTCGGGGTTCAAGGTGTTGATGTTTGGGCGGATGCCGTAGACGTCACGGAAGAGGTCGACAATGGCGTCTTTCACCGTCAAGGCGGCATACTGCGAATGGGTGAAAAAACGCCCGCTCGTCACGGCATCGACACAGAAAGTCTGGTCGGTGCGGAGCAACTCACACCAATTGATTTCCTTCACCTTTTTATATAGTTCATCGGGGTTCTTGGCGAAGAAATTCTTGAAGGGTTTCAGCACCTTAAGGGCCGTACGCACCTCATAATTAATGCGATACATCAGCTCCTTGTTGCCTTCGCAAATGACGGCACGGTGCATGGGGCGCACGTTCTTCGCCCCAAGGGCCTTGATCTCGGCGGCTAGCACGTCCTCGAGTCCGGCGGCCGTCTTGGTGATGAGTTGGTAGTTGTCTTCCATTGGGTCAATTTTTGTGCAAAAATAGGGATTTTGTTTAATTGTTTATTGTTGAATTGTTTAATTGTTGAAAAGATGCCTTTGCTGTCAACAATTAAACGAATAAACAGTTCAACAATTCAACAAATTATGTACTTTTGCGGCCACAATAAGCAATCCATCATGAAAGAAGTCAGAGTAAGATTTGCCCCCAGCCCGACGGGCCCTTTGCACATCGGGGGCGTGCGTACAGCATTATATAATTATTTGTTTGCCAAAAAGAACGGCGGTAAAATGATTCTTCGTATCGAGGACACCGACCAAACCCGCTTTGTGCCGGGTGCCGAGCAATATATCGTGGAGTCTTTGGACTGGTGCGGCATCAAGTTCGACGAGAGTGACTACGTGGGTGGTGAGTTCGGTCCCTACAAGCAGAGCAACCGCAAACACCTTTATAAGCAATACAGCGACGAGCTGCTGGCTAAAGGCTGCGCCTACATCGCCTTCGACACCGCCGAGGAGCTGGACAAATACCGTAAGGAGGCCGAAGCCAACAAGCAGACTTTCATCTACAACTGTCAGAGCCGCAAACACCTGCGCAACAGCCTGACGATGAGCAAAGAAGAGGTCGACAAGCTGATGGCCGACGGTACGCCTTACACGGTGCGTTTCATGATTCCCGAGGACCGCGAGATTGTCATGCACGACCTCATCCGTGGTGAGGTGAAGGTGCAGACCAACACCCTCGACGATAAGGTCTTGTTCAAGAGCGACGGCATGCCGACCTACCACCTTGCCAATATCGTTGATGACCACCTGATGCAGATCAGCCACGTCATCCGTGGCGAGGAATGGCTGCCTTCGATGCCGCTCCATGTCATGCTCTATGAGGCCTTCGGTTGGGAGGCACCGCAGTTTGCCCACCTGCCCCTGTTGCTCAAACCCGACGGCAATGGCAAACTCAGCAAACGCGACGGCGACCGCCTTGGTTTCCCTGTATTTCCGATGTATTGGGTCGATCCGAAGACGGGCGACACGGCCATGGGTTACAAGCAGTCGGGCTACTACCCCGAGGCCTTCATCAACATGTTGGCTTTGTTGGGTTGGAACCCCGGTACCGAGCAGGAGATCTTCACCATGGACGAGCTCATCCAGGCTTTCTCGCTCGAGCGTTGCAGCAAGAGCGGCGCCAAGTTCAACGTGGAGAAGACCAAGTGGTTCAACCACGAGTGGCTCATGCGCAAGTCTAACGAGGAAGTCGGCAAGGACTACCAGGCTTGGCTGAAGGCAGAAAAGGGCATCGATGCCCCGCTCGATTTTGCTGTGAAAGTCGCTGGCTTGGTGAAAGATCTTCTTTGAAGCTCCCACCGAATACGACCCTGTCACGGTGAAGAAACGTTGGAAAGAAAACTCAGCCGAGACCATGCTCAAGGTGAAGGAAGTCATCAAGGGCATCGAGCCGTTCAGTTTGGCCAACATCGACGAGACCTTGAACAACTGGGTTACTTCCAACGAGCTGAACATGGGTCTCGTGATGAACGGCCTCCGCTTGATGGTGGTGGGCGCTGGCAAGGGCCCTCACATCGGCGAGATCCTTGAGCTTCTGGGCAAGGAAGAGACCCTCAAGCGCATCGACGCCGGCGTGAAGGCCTTGGGATAAGTCACAAATCGATGAAAAAGGGACTAAAAATAACGCTAATTGTCTTTGGAGTAATCGTAGTGTTACTCCTTTTGGTGCTTGTTTTTGCGGGTCCCATAGCGAAGTGGTATGTCGAAAAGCACGACAAGGAACTGATAGGTCGCGAGTTGACCATAGGGAAGCTTTGGGTCAACGTGTTTTCGGGGACGGCGAAAATCGATGATTTGACGCTGTATGAAGACGATGGCGCTACGCCCTTCGTGAGTTTCGACCATTTTGATACCAACATCAAATTGCGGGATTTGTTGGATAACCGTCTGTGGGTGAATCACGCCCTGCTTTCGGGCCTGAAGGTCTATATTCAGCAGAACCGCACCTGGTTCAACTTCGACAGCATGGTGCAGCACTTCGCCTCCGACGAGCCCAAGGAACCCTCCGAGCCTTCCAATTTCGGTTTGATTTTCAACGACATCACGATTGATAAGAGTTTTTTGCGCTATACCGACTTGGACATTGGCAGCGAGTTTAACCTGCGCGACATTGCCATTCACGTTCCCTATATCGACTTGTCGGACATGAAGACCACTGTCGGCCTTGACCTCATTCTGGCTGACAGTGCCACTTTGCATACCGACCTGCGACTGTCGGAGAATGCGGAAGAGTATTTCGTGAATTTGAAAGTGAATGATTTGGGCATCGACATCATCGAGCCTTATCTGCAACAGACGCTTGCGGTCGACTCGTTGCAAGGTCAGCTTTCCTTGGACCTTTCTGCCGAAGGACGCACTGAGCATATCCTTGACTTTGACATGACGGGCGACATCGTGTTGAGCGATTTGTCATTATGCGACGATGGCGGCTACAGGTTGGGTCACATCGACTCCATCTGGACCGATATTGGACGTTTCAACTTGAACCAGAACGTGTTGGATCTGGATAGGTTGAAGATCTCCGGTGTCAGGACGGCCTATATCGTCAATGCGGATAGTACTACAAACTTCGACCTTTTCCTCGGTCATGTGTATCATCGTGATACCACGGTCTTCGAGAAAGTCATCGACACAGTGGCATCGGCCATCGAGGAGGTGCAGGATCGCAAGACGCTCGTCATAGGCATCAAGGATCTTCGAGTCGACAAGATCAACCTTGAATACCAAGACCACACCTTGCCGGATCCTTTCATCTATGAAATCACGGACATCCGCATCACATCGAATAATTTCACACTGACGGGCGATAACGCTGTCCATTTGGATGCCTTGCTCAATAATGTGGGAAAGCTCAGAATGCAATGGCAGGGCGACGTGCATGGGTTGGAAAACCACGACCTCACCCTGATGCTGAGCAATGTGAAACTGACGGATTTCTCGCCTTACGTTCAGCAGCTGTTCGGCTTTCCGCTTGAAGACGGCACACTCTCCTTCCGTAGCCAAAACAAGATTGTCAACGGCAACCTTGAGGGCATCAACAAGTTGCAGCTGGCTTCACCCACGGTGGGAAAGAAGATGAGGCATTTAGAGCCTCAATATCCCAAGATTCCGTTGAGGCTGGGCATCTACCTGCTCACTGACAAAGACCGCAACGTCAGCATCGACCTGCCTATCTCGGGTAACCTCAACGACCCGCAGTTCTCTTACGGCAAGGCCCTATTGAAGGTGCTTGGCAACCTGTTGGTCAAGGTGGCGACCACGCCTTTCCGACTCTTTTCTGACGATGACGTCCAATATGTGCCTTTCGACCTGCTCCATCCCGATTTCAATGCCGACGAATACACGATGCTTGACGACGTGGCCTCCACCATCAGCCTCCACCCCGACCTGTCCGTTGAATTTGAACAGTGTGTGAACTATGAGGAGACTCTTCAACGCCTGTGCAACTTGCAGTTGCAGCGCGACTATTACATCTCGCAGCATCCCGAGGTCGATTCCACGGGCATCGATTTTCTTACCAACGAAGCCATTCAAGCCATCAAGTTGAACGACAAAGGATTGTGTGACTATGCCGTGCAGTTTTCGGAGCGCGAGAAGCTGTCGTCGAAGCGCGACGTCGCCTCGGTGGCCTATGCCGTGTATCACGAAAAGTCGAAGGCCATCATCGCAAGGTTGATGGATAGGCGAAATGCCTTGCTTACCAATTACCTGCTGAATACCAAAGGATTGAACAACAATCAGATTTCGGTGACGAAAATGGACGAGGCGTTATGGGAGACCTTTAACAAAGCCTCGCGCTATGAAGTGCGGTTGCTCAACGACGAGGAAGCGGATTAGTTGATAATCAACCGCTTGTTCACCAATCCTTTTTCAGTTTTGATTTTGAGCACATAGACCTCTGCTGCCAACCCACTTGTGTTGAGTTGGTATTGGCTCGTCTTGTTTAAGTCCAAGGTTTCGATTTGTTGTCCCAATAGATTGTAGACGCTGACATTCAATATGTTGTCATCAGCAAGGAGGGTCACTTCGCCTTGAGCAGGATTAGGGAACATGGCCACGTTAAGGGTTTCATTTTCAGTGATGCCGTCATGGTTGGGACCCGCCAAAGTGGCTACCAAACCGAGATTGAGTTCAGTAAAACGTTTCGACTGGTCTAAGTTGTTGACACTCAGTCCCAAGATATCTTGTCTGGAGTGGATGAAGGGCGAGCTGGCATGCACGTCTTCAAAAGGATGCACGGCAGGGTAGCCGTTACGGTTAAAGGAGGAGTAGTCACTGTCGCCCCAAGCCAACCAGGCCTGTCGGATGGGCATCTCTGGGAAGTAGACATGGCTGAAGTTGAAGACATACCTGCCGATGAGTGAGTCACGTGTGGTGAACATCAGATGGACGTGGATGTCGGTGCCTTCTTCGAGGTAGCCTGTCATGTCGAGGTTGAAATAGCCGACGATGTCCATGAGTTGCTCAGCACAGTCGGCAGCGTATGCTGCACTGCCCTTGAGCCCTATTTCCTCGGCGTTCCAGTTGCCATAGATGATGGTACGGTCAAAGGTGTAGTTGCTTAGTATTCTGGCAGTTTCGAGGATGCCAGCCACGCCTGAGGCGTTGTCGTCGGCACCTGGCGAGCGGATGGTGTCGGGGTCGGTGCCATCGTCATTCCACGAGTCGTAATGTGCCCCACAGATGACAAATTCTTCAGGATAGCGAGTGCCCCATTGCACGGCAAGCACGTTGTCGGCGGTCTCTTCTGGAAATCCTTCCTTGTGGACTTTGAAGTCGTGCAGCATCACCGTGTCCACACCAAACTGCTCGTAACGACTTGTCAACCAGTCTTGTACTTCCCAAATATACCGGCTGTCGAATCGGCGGTTATGGTAAGAGCAGAGGTGTTCGATATTAGCCTTGATACTGTCGAGGGAGACCGGGTCCATCATGGCACGGATTTCGGGATTCACTTCAGTGATGACGGGATAGTCGTGCTCAAAGAGATGCTGCACCTGCGCGGAGGCAGTGAGTCCTGCTAATAGCAATAATGCGATGAGTATTCGTTTTTTCATATTGTTTTGTTTTGTTTCTGGCTATTGGCAAGATCCCCTCCTCTTTAGGAGATTGCGGGTCTGCGCCCGCAATGAGGCTGTGAGGAGTGGATCAGCCAGTGGCTAGAGGCCAGTAGCCAGAGGCCATTAAAGTCCTTTCACATGCGGCTTGCCCGCAATGAAATCCTTCAGATAGAACGGCTCGAAATACGCCACATCGACAAACCGCTGTTGCTGCAAGGCCCGTTCCGCCAAGACTTTCATATAAGCCGCCGAGGGTTTAAAGCCGTCGATGATATTGATATTCGGTTGGTTTTCAAAGAGTTTGCTTAGCTTTGGTGCACCATCGCCGAAGAGCCAAAGCCGATGGTCTTTTCTCAAGTCCTCAAACGAATGCTCGTCGATGACCAAGGCGGCTGTGTCGTTGATTTTGTTCAAGTCGGCATCGAAGATAGAGGCATACACCTCCATGCGGCGCGCATCGATCATGGGGACGAGCAAGTCGTCGGGACCGATTTGGCTGGCCAACTTCTCTTTCATGCCGTAGGCCATGGCTTCGAGTGTGTCGATAGCCATCAGTGGGAGGTCGGCGGCATAGCAGATGCCTTTCGCCGTGCTCACACCAATGCGCAGACCCGTATAGGAGCCCGGACCTTGGCTCACCGCCACGGCATCCAACTGCGGATAGTCGATTTTGGCCTCCTCCATTACTTCGCGGATGAAATTGGTAATCTTTTCAGAATGAGCATTTTGTCCCTCTGTCTCACGCATGGCCAAGGTGCAACAGGCCGAGTTGAGTGCCACCGAACAAACCGGTGTGGCCGTTTCCAAACAAAGTATCATTTTCTTCGGTTTTTATGAGGCAAAAATAGACAAAAAACGCATGTAAATTGGTCCTTTTTGTTCTTTTATAAATATTTATTATTAAATATGTTGTGAAACCGCAGAAAACCTTATCTTTGCAACATTAATATGCCTAAATGGGCCTTTTTATATATGGTTGAATTAGAGTTCATTAAGTAATCTTAATGGGACTTAGGAGGCGAAGCTGTATCATGACGGAAACGAAAATTTTCATATCAAAAGCAACAAAAAGAAACTGGGACAAGCTGAATAACAGTGGTGACGACCGCCTGATGCGACGTGCCAACAAGAGCCGCTCGCAAAAGACCATCGTCCCCGATGACTATGTCATGGCTGGTAGTCTGCCTCGTTTCGTGGAGGAGCTGCGACAACAGCAACATCCTGTCAATGACTTGATTTTCAGCCTTTGTGCGATGAAGATTGAGCATAACAAGGTAGAAGAGGCCAACGCCAAGCGTTTCTTTGAGGAATATGCTGGTTATCATCGCATCGCGCTCGAGGTGCCGCGGCAAATCCTAAAAAACCGTTTTGATGACTGGATTGGCTTTGTGTATCAGTCGTTGATGGCGGAGGGCCATCGCATCATGACAGGCTTGTATTATACCACCCCTTCCATCGTCGAGGAGATGCTCTCCGACGTGCGGTTGACGACAAATCAACACTTCCTTGACCCATGCTGCGGCAGCGGCATCTTCTTGATGAAGGTAGAGGGTGCCCGCCCCGAACAACTTTATGGCATCGACAATGACCCGCTTGCCGTGATGATTGCCAAAGCCAACCTCATGGTCAAGTTCAACGAATCGGCAGTCTATCCTCAGATCTATCAACTGGACTTCTTGCTTCATGCTGCTTCAGCTTTGGCCGGACTGAAGTTCGACTACATCGTCACCAATCCGCCTTGGGGCAGTGAGAAACGAAAACGTCACGCCTCAGACATCATCTCCTCGAACGAGCAGTCGACCTTGTTCTACACCGAGTCCTTCAAATTCTTGAATGACAATGGAATCTTGCATTTCCTGATGCCTACCTCGGTGCTTAAAATCAAGGTGCATGCCGACTTCCGTCGTTTCATTGCTGAAAACACTTGTTTGGAAGCCATCAACTGCTACCATGAACGCTTCAAAGGGGTATTCACCGATTTCATCAGTCTGAAAGTCAGGAATAAAGCAGCAAATGGGAAGCAGAGTTACATCGTCAGGACGGCCCACAACGAGATCATCCGCAAGAACTGGCAGGTGCAGGACGACGACTTCTGCGCCATCCCCTTGCTTAACGACCGTACAGAGGCCATCCTTGACAAGGCGGAACGATTGCGTCACGACGACCTCTCGCACAGCCAATGGGCCCTTGGCATCATCACGGGCAACAACGCCAAGGTGTTGAAAGACAGACCTCGCAAGGGCTTGGAACCCATATTCACAGGTAAGGATATCCGCCGGTACGGCCTGAAAAAGGCGAGTCGTTACATCAAATACAACCGCGTCGACTTCCAACAGTGCGCCAAAGACGAGTTCTACCGTGCCAAGGAGAAACTGGTGTACAAGTTCGTTTCGAGTAGTCTTTGTTTCACCTACGACGACAAGCAACGTCTCTTCCTGAACAGCGCCAACATCCTCATCCCCGAGGTGGATGGCATGAGCATCAAGACGGTGCTGGCCTTCTTGAACTCTGCCTTGTTCAACTTCTTGTACGCCAAACGCTTCAACGACATAAAGATTCTTAAGGGTAACTTATCGGCTTTGCCGTTTCCGAAGATTACACCCGAGCAGGACCTGCAATTCACAGCTCTTGTCGAAAGGGCTTTGTCTGGCGATACTAGTGCTCAAGACGAGATTGATGCATTGATTTTTTCCTTGTATCAACTGAATGCAGAAGAGATTGGTTTAATAACGTTAGATTAGGTCCCTGAGCCCGTCGAAGGGCCGGTTTTAGAAGAAAACATCTATGTGTTACATGTACATACTTCGTTGTTCAAACGGCCAGTATTATGTTGGAAGCACACATGATTTAGATAAAAGACTTGCAGAACATCAATGTGGTGAAGGCGCTTTGTTTACAAAAAAACATCTTCCTGTTGAACTTGTATATTACGAGGAGTTTCAAAGAATTGTAGAAGCTTTTCAAAGAGAACATCAAGTCAAAGGATGGAATCGAAAGAAAAAAGAAGCTTTAATTAATAATCACCCTGAGTTATTGCCCGAGTTGTCAAAGCATAAGTAGAACATTAATCTGTCGGCCCTTCGACAGGCTCAGGGGCCTTGGTTTTAACACTAATCTGTCGGCCCTTCGACGGGCTCAGGGACCTTAGTTTTTACGAATATGAAAATCCTACTCACTGGTGGCGCCGGCTTCATCGGCAGCCACACTTTAGTTGAATTGAACGCCGCGGGTCATGAGACCGTGGTCATCGATAACCTCAGCAACAGCAACCCCAAGTCGCTCGAGCGTGTGGCAGAGCTGACAGGCAAACAAATCCCTTTCTATGAAGTCGACATCCGCGACCGCGCAGGCCTCAACCGTGTGATGAGCGAGCATCACTTCGATGCCTGCATCCACTTCGCAGGCCTGAAAGCCGTTGGCGAAAGTGTGGAGAAGCCATGGGAATACTACGAAAACAACATCGGCGGCACGCTGACCCTCCTCGACGTGATGCGCCAGCATGGCTGCAAGAATATCATCTTCTCATCGTCGGCCACGGTCTACGGTGACCCTGCCATCATCCCCATCACGGAGGAATGCCCCAAAGGCCATTGCACCAACCCCTATGGTCAGACCAAGAGCATGCTCGAGGAGATCATGATGGACATGCAAAAGGCCGACAAGGAATGGAACATCGTGCTGCTGCGCTATTTCAACCCCATCGGCGCCCACCCGAGCGGTAGGATAGGGGAGAACCCCAATGGCATACCGAATAACCTGATGCCTTACGTCACCCAAGTGGCTGTGGGCAAACGCCCCGAGTTGGGTGTCTTCGGCAACGACTATCCCACGCCCGACGGCACAGGCGTCCGCGACTACATCCACGTCGTCGACTTGGCACGCGGTCATGTGGCGGCCTTGCAGGCTATCGAGAGGAACTGCGGCATCGCCATTTATAACCTCGGCACGGGCCAAGGCTACTCGGTGCTCGACGTGGTGAAGACCTTCGAGAAGGTCAACGGCATCAAGATTCCCTATAGCATCAAGCCGCGCAGGGCGGGCGACATCGCCACCTGCTATTCCAATCCCGCCAAGGCGCAACGCGAATTGGGCTGGAAGGCACAATATGGCCTAGAGGAGATGTGCCGCGACTCTTGGAATTGGCAAAAAAACAATCCAAACGGATTTTGATATAAAAAGAACATAAAACCATGTTCATAACAACTTATCCATCAGTTTTCAAAAGACACGGCATACGCTATGGTGCCGTAGTTAGTCCTTTTCCGTAATCCTTGACTGGGACGGCGGGCGTAACCCGAACTTAGTTAAAAGATACAGGAGTAATTAACGAATTGAAAACTAAAAAACATTAACAATAATAAATGGATAAAGTAACTATCATTGACTACGACCGGATCTATAAGAACTTCATCGACGAGAAGTACTTGCACGGTCACGACGAATACTACTACCGTAACCAACAGGTCAAAAAGCCAGAAGGTGGTTGGCGGCATCTGCGTTCTGATGAAATCGAACGCCTGGTGAAAAACAGTAACTCTGCCACCAATTGGGACGACATCTGGGTCACCGACGAATTCGATACCAATATGATTCGCAACAACCATTTCTTTGGTATGGTGCGTATCGGTCGTGTGTGCAATAAAGTGCTGCAATACCACGACCTCCGTGTGCCCATCGGCATCACCGACAGCAGCATCATGTCGTGCGATATCGGCGATGATGTGGCCATTCATGACGTGCATTATATGGCCAACTACATCATTGGTGACAGAAGCATCCTCTTCAACATTCAGGAGATTTCCACCACCGACCACTCCAAGTTTGGTAACGGCACCATCAAAGAAGGTGAGCCCGAAGACGTGCGCGTGTGGCTCGAGGTGATGAATGAGATCGGTACGCGCCGCATCCTGCCCTTCGACGGCATGATCACAGCCGATGCTTACCTCTGGGCCAAATACACTGACGACACCAAATTGCAGGAACGCCTCAAGGATATCACCCAAGCCAGCGTCGACTTCCACCGCGGTTACTATGGTACCATCGGCGAGTCGTGCGTCATCAAGAACTGCTGGATTCTTAAGGATGCCAAAGTGGGACCACATTGCTACATCAAAGGTGCCAGCAAGCTGAAAAACATCACCATCAACTCATCAGAAGAGGAGCCTTCGCAAATTGGTGAAGGCGTTATCCTCGTCAATGGTGTGACGGGATATGGTTGCCGTATCTTCTACTCGGTGACGGCTACCCGCTTCGTGCTCGGCGACAACTGTAACCTGAAATACGGTGCCCGCCTCATTAACTCGGTATTGGGCGACAACTCCACCATCTCGTGTTGTGAGGTGCTGAACAATCTCATCTTCCCCTCGCACGAGCAGCACCACAACAACTCCTTCCTCATCTCCGCCTGCGTGATGGGACAGAGCAACATGGCTGCCGGTGCCACCGTCGGCTCTAACCACAACAGTCGTGCTACTGATGGCGAGATTGTGGCCTCGCGCGGCTTCTGGCCTGGCCTTTGCTCTAGCGTGAAGCACTCGTCGAAGTTTGCTTCATTCACCCTGCTCAGCAAGGCCGACTATCCCAGCGAGCTCAACATCATGCTGCCGTTCTGCCTGGTCAACAACAATGCGGCCAAGAACGAGCTCGAGGTCATGCCTGCCTATTGGTGGATGTACAACATGTACGCCATCGCGCGCAATACCTCGAAGTATGTGAAACGCGACAAGCGCAAGCGCAAGATCCAGAACATCGAGTTTGAGACCCTCGCCCCCGACACCGTTGAGGAAATCATCGAAGGCCGCAAATTGCTTGAAGTTTGGGTGGCCAAGGCCTACCTTCGTAAGCAAGGTGAAGACCCTGAGAAATATGAGTATTATGACCTACGCGAGTGCGGCAAGAACCTCCTCGACAACGAGCCTGAGACGGTGAAACGTCTGGAAATCTTCGGTGAACACATGGAGAAAGGCAAACGCAAGGTACGTATCCTCAAGCCTTTGGAGGCTTATCATGCCTACGGCGACATGATTACCTATTACGCAGTAACCACGCTGATGCATTATTTGGAAGCCCATCCCGATACCGATATGGAGCATATCGTCAACCAAATGCGTGGCAAGCGTCTTCGCAAGTGGATTAACCTTGGCGGTCAGACCATGCCCGAGGAATATGTCGACCAATTGCGTGAAGATATCCGCGAAGGAAAGCTTAATACTTGGAAGGAAATACATCACCGTTACGACGAACTATGGGACAACTACCAGCAAGAGAAGTTGCGCCATGCCTACTTTGCCCTGATGTTCCTCTACAAAGACGAAACTGATATCTTGACGGAAGAGATGTGGCATGAAAACCTCGATGAGGCCATCCGCATCCAACATTTTATCTGCGACCAGGTCTACGAAAGCCGCAAGAAAGACTACGACAACGAATTCCGCAACGCCACTTTCCGCAACGAAGCCGAGAAAATCGCCGTCATCGGCAAGATCGATGATGTGTCGTTCGTCAAACAAATCCGTCAGGAAACGGAAGATTTCGTGGCATTAATCCAAAAATACCGTAATACCCATTAATATGCCTCTGGCTTCTGGCTTTTGGCCTCTGGCAGCCTCATCAGGAGGGAAGTCCCTCCCTTTGCATGGAATTGCCAGTAGCCAAGAGCCAGTAGCAATTGAACAACTATTACTAAAGATTCAACCCTAGATTGCTTCGTTCCTCGCAATGACGCGAAGCGACAACTGAATAACTGAACAATTGAATAACTGAATAACTGAATAACTGAAGATTCAACCCTAGATTGCTTCGTTCCTCGCAATGACGCGAAGCGACAACTGAACAACTGAATAACTGAATAACTGAACAACTAAAAACTATACAACCATGAGAGTAATCATTGAAAAAAACTATGACGCCATGTCGCGTTGGGCCGCCAACCATATCGTTGAACGCATCAAAGCTTTCAAGCCGACGGCCAAGAAACCTTTTATCCTCGGTCTGCCCACGGGTTCAACCCCTATCGGTACCTATAAGGAACTCGTGCGCCTTTATAAGAAAGGTGAGGTCTCCTTCAAAAACGTGGTCACCTTCAACATGGACGAATATGTCCGCATCCCTGAAGACCACCCCGAGAGCTACCACAGCTTTATGTGGAACAACTTCTTCAAACACATCGATATCAAGAAGGAGAACGTCAACATCCTGAATGGCAACGCCGAAGACCTCGAGGCCGAATGCGCCCGCTACGAGGAAAAGATCAAGAGCTACGGTGGCATCGACCTCTTCATGGGTGGCATCGGTCCCGACGGCCACATTGCCTTCAACGAGCCGGGCAGCAGCCTGACTTCGCGCACCCGTGTGAAGACCCTCACTTCCGATACCATCATCGCCAACTCACGCTTCTTCGAAAACGATATAAATAAGGTGCCGAAGACCGCTCTGACCGTTGGCGTAGGCACTGTGATGGACAGCCGCGAGGTGATGATCTTGGCCAATGGTCACGGCAAGGCCCGCGCCTTGGCCCATGCCATCGAAGGTGGCGTCAGCCAAATGTGGACCGTCAGCGTGCTGCAGATGCACCCGAAAGGCATCATCGTTTGCGACGATGCCGCCTGCGATGAATTGAAGTATCAGACTGTCAAGTACTTTAAGGATATCGAAAAGAATAATATTTGAGTTTTTTGGAAGCAAATCTGCCGTAAATCTTTCGTAAATAATTTGCTCGCTGACGCTCGCAAGTGCTCGTTTCACTCGCAAGGAACTAGCAATCGCGTAAGGAGACACAAAGACGCCAAATGGACTAAGCCATGATTTGTTTAAGATTTATGTAAGATTTGCTTCCACTTGCTAATTGTTTCTCACCTTCAACGTCATGGATTTACAGCTTTACAAGGACCGCATGTATGAAATCATAGGAGCGGCAATGTCGCTATACAATGAACTTGGAAGCGGTTATTCTGAACCTATCTATCAAGAGTGTTTGTCCGTGATTTGTACGGAAAAGGACATTCCATGGGAAAGGGAGAAGATGCTGAAAATGTATTTTCATGGTGTTGAGTTGGAGAAAGTTTATAAGGCAGACTTTGTGTGTTACGATGATATCATTGTTGAGTTGAAAGCAGTGTCGGAAATCTTGAGTGAACACAGGGCACAACTGTTCAATTACATGAGAATCACTAACAGCAAGTTTGGTATCCTTATCAACTTTGGAGAACCCCAAAAACTCCATGCCGAGAAGTATATGTTTAATGAAGATACTAATAAGTTTAACCTAATATACGGATAAAAAAGGAAGCAAATCTGCCGCAAATCTTTCATAAATAATGATTGTTCGCGTTTGCTCACAATTACGTGAAGCGACACAATAAGTTCACCCTAACAAAGCTTCGAAGAAGCGTCCTCGGCGCGCCCGATAAGGGCCAGCCGATAGACAATACTAGGCAAAGAAAAAGATTTGCAATAAATTTGTTTAAGATTTGCTTCCAAAATAATAATTTCATGAAGAATTTCGCCATTATCGGCGTTGGCGGCTACATCGCCCCGCGCCACTTGAAAGCCATCAAAGACACCGGTAACACCCTCGTCTCCGCCTACGACAAGAGCGACAGCGTCGGTATCATGGACAGCTACTTCCCCAAGGCTGCCTTCTTCACCGAGCAAGAGCTCTTCGACCGTCACAACACCAAACTGCGTGACGAAGAAGGCAAACAAATCGATTATGTGGCCGTATGCACTCCCAACTACCTGCACGATGCCCACACGCGCTATGGTTTGCGTCTTGGCGCCGACGTCATCTGCGAGAAGCCCCTCGTGCTCAACCCGTGGAATATTGACGCCCTGCAGAAAGTGGAGGCCCGACAAGGGCACAAAGTTTACACCATCCTTCAACTTCGTCTCCACGACAAGATTGTGGCCTTAAAGAAAAAAGTGGACGAAGGTCCCAAGGACAAGATCTACGACATCGACTTGACTTACATCACCTCACGCGGCAATTGGTACTATGCCTCATGGAAAGGCGACATCAACAAGAGTGGTGGCGTGGCCACCAACATCGGCGTGCATTTCTATGACATGCTGAGTTGGATCTTCGGCGACGTGCAGAAGAACATCGTCCATGTGGCCTCGCACGACCGCGTGGCGGGTTATTTGGAGTTGAAACGCGCCCGTGTGCGTTATTTTCTCAGTATCAATGCCGACACCCTTCCGCCTAATGCCGTGGAAGGTGAGAAACGCACCTATCGCACCATCATGATTGACGGCGAGGAGTTTGAGTTCAGCCAAGGCTTCACCGAGCTACACACCAAGAGCTACGAGGAGATTCTGGCTGGTCGCGGCTTCGGTCTGGAGGATGCCCGTCATTGTATCGACATCGTCTATCAAATCCGTAACGCCAAGCCCGTCGGCCTCATCGGCGACTACCATCCTCTGGCGAAGCTCCCGCTGAGCGGACATCCCTTCGGCTGGAAGTGAAAACTAGCCTCCCATGTCATTCCTGCGCTGTCAGGTGGGCGAGCGTGGAATCTATGGGAGGCGGCGCAAAGCAGTAAAGCCTTAGTGTGACGGCTTCAGAAAGCATAGATCCCAAGCCGCCGCACGCACCAGCGTAGGGATGACATGCTTCCTGAAGCCTGTAACAACCGAAAATAGAAGTGAAAACCAGTCTCCCATGTCATTCCTGCGCTGTCAGGTGGGCGAGCATGGAATCTATGGGAGGCGGCGCAAAGCAGTAAAGCCTTAGTGTGACGGCTTCAGAAAGCATAGATCCCAAGCTGCCGCACGCACCAGCGTAGGGATGACATGCTTCCTGAAGCCTGTAACAACCGAAAATAGAAGTGAAAACCAGCCTCCCATGTCTAAACCCACATGTCATTCCAGTAGAGGAAAGTGCGTAGGCATGGAAATGCTCTGCATTCGACGAAGTCAATCTATGGGAGGCGGCTATAATAAGAAGTAATAACCATTTGGGACGGCCTCAACAGCTATAGATCCCATGCCTTTGCCCACCAGCTCCCGTAGGGATGACATACCTGTTGAGGCCTGAACAATCAACGTAGGGATGACATGCTTTCTGAAGCCTATAAAACCCGAAAAAAAGATAAACAATTATATTCAATATTCTATGAAAGACACAAAAATCTGCGTCATTGGCCTAGGCTATGTGGGCCTGCCACTGGCGCGTCTGTTCTCGACCAAGTTTGAGACCATCGGCTTCGACATGAACCAACGCCGTGTGGACGCCCTCATGACCGGCCACGACGCCACCCTCGAAGTCAGCGACGAATTGTTGCAGGATGCCATCAACAACCATGGCTTTCGCTGCACTACCGATCTTGAGGAAATCAAGAAGTGCAATTTTTATGTTGTTGCGGTGCCCACACCCGTCGATGCCGACAACCGTGCCGACCTGCGTCCCCTCTGGGGCGCCTCCGAGACTGTGGGCAAAGTCATCAGTAAGGGCGATGTGGTGGTGTATGAATCCACTGTCTATCCCGGCGTCACCGAAGAAGAATGCCTGCCCGTGGTGGAACGTGTCAGCGGGCTGAAGTTCAACGTGGACTTCTACGCCGGCTACAGCCCCGAACGCATCAACCCAGGCGACAAGCTGCACACCGTAGAGAAAATCAAGAAAGTGACTTCAGGCTCCACGCCTGAGATTGCCGACTATGTCGATGAAGTCTACAACACCGTCCTCATCAACGGCACGCACAAGGCCCCGAGCATCAAGGTGGCTGAAGCCTCCAAGATCATCGAGAACAGCCAAAGGGATGTCAACATCGCCTTCATGAACGAGCTGGCCAAGATCTTCAACGCCATGGGCATCGACACGCACGACGTCATCGAGGCCGCCTCCAGCAAGTGGAACTTCATCAAGCTGAGTCCTGGTCTCGTCGGCGGTCACTGCATCAGCGTCGACCCTTATTACCTCATTCAGAAGGCACAGGTCTACGGCGTGCTGCCACGTATCATGCGTGCCTCGCGCCGCCTCAACGACGGCATGGGCGCCTACGTGGCCAACCAGACCATCAAGTGCATGAACAAGAAGGGCGTGCTGGTGAAGAACGCCAGGATCCTCATCCTCGGCGTCACTTTCAAGGAGAACTGTCCCGACATCCGCAACACCAAGGTGGTCGACATCTACAACACCCTGCGCGAATACACGCCCAACATCACGGTCTACGACCCCTGGGCCAATGCCGAGCATGTGTTCCAAGAGTACGGCGTGGTAATCACCAACGAGTTGCCCACAACGCAGTTCGACGCGGTCATCCTCGCCGTGGCGCACAAGGAGTTCCTCGACATGGACGTGAAGTCCTTCGCCAAGGACGGTGGTGTCATCTACGATGTGAAGGGCATCCTGCCGAGGGATATTATTGATGGTCGTTTGTAGTATTAGATGACAATAACATGAAAAAACTCCTATTTACTCTATTTGTGTGCTGTGCACTTCAGATGCTATCCTGCAACGGATTGCAAGCCCAGAATTTCAAACCCTCGGGAAAAACCCCATCAGAGCTTTTCACGCAAAACACGGACGAAATCATAATGGTCGAAGGTGACCTTAACAAAGATGGTGTCAAGGATCTAGTCATTGCGGTTACCGATTATCGGATTAGTGGCGATGTTTTAGCTTTCTATTTCGGGGACCGTCAGGGGGAGTATAAGCTTTTCAGGGCATACGAAACCAGATGCTATAGTGATACGGACATCACCATCACAGACAAAGGTGTGGTGAGGTTTCAATTCAATAACATGGATGGCTTTGACGTGTTTCTGTTCCGTTTCCAAAATGGTGATTTCCAATTGATTGGCAGCAAGCAAGACCGTCACAAATTAGAGCATTACGACATCTCTCACAACTATCTCACGGGCAAAATGATCCGAGTCGATGGCGAAGGGAACAAACAAACTAGCCAAACACTCCAAATGCCCCCTATGCCCCAATTGAGATTCGGTTGGTTTCCACTCAGGATGGATGAACTGGATTATCTGTTTGAGGAAAACATTCAAGTGGAGGAAAAGACGCTTATGGGTATCTTCAATTTGATGCTGTCCAAAGGCATAATCTTCCCCAATTTGTGGTACAATGAGAATAATTTGTCGCTGGATTCCTACCACCTTTCTGTCTGGATGGAGTATATGAGTTTCGGGTGTTATAACTATACATCGGATATCTCCATCGCAAACAATGGGGACGACACCTATACCATTGTGATGCTCGATGAGTATGAGGATCGCTCATACGAGCAATATCTCAACGAGGACATGTCGAATTGGGATGAAGTGGAAGAACTGATGGATAGCGCTGAGGCCACAGTCACCCATAGTGAATATCTGTTTAAGGATGGAAAATTCACATTGATAAAAGAGGTGAAAAAACGCAACACCCATGGTGATGAATGGGAGTTGATTCCAAACAACGAATAATCTGAAAATCAAAGAGAATACTATGAATATCGCAGTAGCAGGCACAGGCTACGTGGGCCTGAGCATCGCCACATTGTTGGCGCAACACAACCACGTCACCGCAGTGGACGTCGTCCCCGAGAAGGTCGATCTCATCAACCATAGGAAGTCGCCCATCCAGGACGAATACATCGAAAAATACCTGGCAGAGAAAGAGTTGGACCTCACGGCCACCCTCGACGGCGCAACGGCTTATCGCGACGCCGAGTTTGTCGTCATCGCCGCCCCCACCAACTATGACCCGCAAAAGAACTTCTTCGACACAAGTCATGTGGAAGAGGTCATCGACTTGGTCCTGTCGGTCAACCCTGACGCCGTGATGGTCATCAAGAGCACCATCCCCGTGGGCTATACCCGTGGGCTTTACGTGAAGTATGCCGCCAAAGGCGTTGAGAAGTTCAACCTGCTCTTCTCCCCCGAGTTCCTTCGCGAGAGCAAGGCCCTCTACGACAACCTCTATCCCAGCCGCATCATCGTGGGCTATCCCAAGCAGATTGACGGTTTCGACGAAGAGAACGAAGCCATCCGTAAGGTGGTGAGCGTCGACTTGGAGGAAAAAGCCAAGGTCTTTGCCTCACTGCTCCAGCAAGGTGCCATCAAGGAGGACGTGCCCGTGCTCTTCATGGGCATGAAGGAAGCCGAAGCCGTGAAGCTCTTCGCCAACACCTACTTGGCACTCCGTGTGAGCTATTTCAACGAGCTCGACACCTATGCCGAGGTCAAGGGTCTCGACACCCAGGCCATCATCGACGGCATCTGCCTCGACCCGCGCATCGGCAGCCACTACAACAACCCGTCGTTTGGTTACGGCGGTTACTGTCTGCCGAAGGACACCAAGCAACTTTTGGCCAACTACGAGGACGTGCCTGAGGACCTCATCCGCGCCATCGTGGAGAGTAACCGCACCCGCAAGGACTTCATCGCCGACCAGGTGCTGAAGAAAGCGGGCTATTATGACTACTACGACCAAGGGCAGTACAATGCCGCCAGTGAGCATCATTGCATCATCGGCGTATATAGGCTGACGATGAAATCGAACAGCGACAACTTCCGCCAGAGTAGCATACAAGGTGTGATGAAACGCATCAAGGCCAAGGGGGCGGAGGTCATCATCTACGAGCCCACGTTGCAGGACGGCACGACCTTCTTCGGCAGCCTCGTCGTCAACGACTTGGCCAAGTTCAAGGCCCAGAGCCAAGCCATCATCGCTAACCGCTACGACAGCGTCCTGGACGATGTGATCGAGAAAGTCTATACGAGAGACATCTTTAGGAGAGATTGAAGTCGTTATAGATTTGTATTATCAAGAATTAGAGAATTAAGAGAAATAGATACTGAAGTCCTACACCTACGGTGCGGGGAATGAGAGAAAGGAAAACCGAGTTTTTCCTCTCTAATTCAACGATAATTCGAAAACGAAGTTTCAAAATGGGGAATCTTTAATTCTCCATATTCTTGAAAGCAAGAAAAACAATCAAATTATTAAACCATCATGGGAGGTCTATTGTATCCAAAAGAAAGCAGCACACTCCTAGGTCTCGCCATGCAACTTCACAAAGAGCTGGGCTGCGGATTTAAGGAGAAAGTCTATCAAGATGCATTTGAGGTGCTTTTGAAAGAAAACGAAATTCCGTATGAAAGAGAAAAGCATATTGTGATGGTTTATCATGGAGTGCAACTTGAGCATGATTTCTTTTATGATTTTTTATGTTATGGTAAAATAGGAGTTGAACTTAAGGCTTTTGGTGAAATTACAGGTGAGTTTCAAAGTCAACTAATTAATTATCTACATATTGGCAAACAAAAACTAGGATTGCTATTGAATTTTGGAGCAGAAAGCCTAGAATATAAATGGATACCCAATAAACCTGATTATAAAAGAAATGGTTAATGAGGTTGTTGTGTCATGTGTTGTTTTAGTAGTTGTTAGAAATAATATCAAGAATTAGAGAATTAAGAGAAATAGATACTGAAGTGCTGCACCTTCGGTGCTAGGAATGCGAGGAAGGGAAAAATCGTAGATTTTTCCTCTCAAATTCCACGATAATTCAAAAATTTGGACCCAAACAAGGTCCTGAAAAGGAAAATTCTCAAATTAACTTCGTTGAATCTACGATTTCTCTAAATTCTTGATAGAAAGAAAATAAAGAGCTCAAAGAAAATAATAGTTTTAAAAACACAGTATTATCGTGTTCTCAAAAACATCTCCATCTTTTTTTGACGGCCCATGGACCTTCGAGAAGACCGAGCACGCCGTCCTTGGCCTCTGCAAGATCCTCGACCGTTATGCCCATAAGCTGACGCTCGATGACCTGCAGAACGACCCCCGCTGTGCCCGCATCCCCGACCTCAGCCTCAACACTGTGCAACAGGTCATCCACGACGTCGAAGCCAAGCTCTGGCGTGGCGCCCAGAACTTCGAGAACGAGGTCATCTACCATACCGGTCCGCACCACGACGACATCATGCTCGGCATCATGCCCTTCATCAACAGGCAGCTGCGCTCGCCTAAGAATCAGGTGCACTTCGCCATCATGACCTCGGGCTTCCACTCCGTCACCGACGCCTTCCTGCAGAAGGCCATGGAAGACACTCTGGACTACCTGCATCAAGGTCGCATCCAGATGGTGCGTTACCCCGACTTTTTCGAACAAGGCTACCGTTTCAAGCAGGAGAAGGACATCCACCATTATCTCGACAACGTGGCCCGCAGGAATCCCGACGAGATGCGCCGTGGCTTCTGCCACCGCATCCTCCGTGATGCTGTAGGACTCTGGGGGCTGAAGAGTGTCGACGAAGTCGAAGCACGCTTCACGATGGAGATAGAGAACCTCAAGGCGGGCAAACCCAACAGCCCCGAGATACAGAAACTCAAAGGCGAGATCCGCGAGTTTGAAGAGGAACTCGTCTGGGCCTATGCCGGTACTGCCTTGGACCACATCCATCATGTAAGACTAGGATTGTATAATGATTCTTCTTTAGGAGTCATTGCGGACTCCGATCCGCAATCTCCTAAAGCTTGGTCTCCCAACCCCCAACGTGACGTTGTCCCCATCCTCAACCAACTCCGTACCATCAGGCCCACTGTCATCAGCGTCGCCATTGACTCGGAGGGACAAGGTCCCAACACCCATTATAAGGTGATGCAGAGCATCGCTGAGGCCATTCGGCTATGGGGCACTGAGGCCGACCTCAGCAAGCTGAGGATATTCGGCTACCGCAACGTGTGGGCGACCTTCCATCCAGCCGAGGCCAATGTCTACGTACCCGTGTCGCTCAATGCCTTTGCCGTCTTCGAGAAGGCCTTCAAGGACAGCTATCTGACGCAGGTCAAGGCGGAGTTTCCCAACCCCGACTTCGACGGGCCGTTTAGCGAGTTGGCTGAGACAATCTGGGTGAAAAACTACAAGGACGTACAGTTCCTCCTCGGGAAGGACTTCTTCTACGAGAGCGACCACCCGCTCATCCGCGCCACGCATGGGCTGATCTTTTTGAAGGAAATGACGGCAGAGGGGTTTGTGGCTTTGGCGGAGAGCATGAAGACAATGATGGAGAGAAATAAATAATGTCAGAAAAGGGAAGCAAATCATCCACAAATCTTGTCATAAATAAGCAGCTACGCCCTCATCGGGCTGCTGCAGTCCGCTCGCAAGCTCGCTAACGCTTCGAAGAAGCGTCATCGGCAAGCCCGATAAGGGCAAGCCGAAGATATAGAAAAAGCGGAGAAAGAGATTAGCGAAAGATTTGTTTAAGATTTGCTTCCAAAAAAACAAAGCCATGCACTTCATATCCACCCACTGGCTCGACATCACCACCACAGCCCTCGGCCTGGCTTACATCCTCCTGGAGTACAAGGCCAGCGTCTGGATGTGGGTCGTCGGCTTCGTGATGCAGAGCCTTGGCATCGTCCTATATTACCAGAAAGGCCTCTACGCCGACTGCGGCATGGAGTTCTACTACCTCGCCATGACCGTCTACGGCTTCATCGCCTGGATGCGGCACAAGCAGAAGGCCAAAGACCTTCCCATCCGTCATATACCCAAGCGCATGGCCTTCATCTGGCTAGCTGTTGCAGTGGCGGTGTGGGCTGCCATCTATTTCCTGCTCAGTCGTTTCACCAACAGCAACGTCCCTGTCCTCGACGCCTTCACCACCGCCTTGAGCATCGTGGGCATCTGGGCCTTGGCGCGCAAATACCTTGAACAGTGGTTTGTCTGGATTGTCGTCGATGTGGTCACCTGTGGGCTGTATTTCTACAAAGACATCCCTTTCAAGGCTAGCCTCTATGCCTTGTATGTCGTCATAGCCGTCTTCGGCTACTTCAAGTGGAGGAAGATGATGTCGAAGAATTGATAAAAATAATGCTAATACAAGAAATAATTGTGTTTTTTAAAGGGAAAACCCTTATTTTTGCCACAAAATCCAAACATGGGCGAAACCATGCAATACCCTTGCATTACATTTGCCTATAAAGACTTAAAGACCAACTATTTGTCAACACTGGATGTGACTGACGAGGCGAAGCTGTGGGAGTTTGAGGTTTGAGGGAAGAAGTGAGAAGGAAGAGGTGAGAGGAAAGAAGTGAGAAGGAAGAGGTGAGAGGAAAGAAGTGAGAAGGAAGAGGTGAGAGGGAAGAAGTGAGAGGGAAGAAGTGAGAAGGAAGAGGTGAGAGGGAAGAAGTGAGAAGGAAGAGGTGAGAGGAAAGAAGTGAGAAGGAAGAGGTGAGAGGGAAGAAGTGAGAGGGAAGAAGTGAGAAGGAAGAGGTGAGAGGTGTGGTTTTCGGGCAGAAGAAAGTTCCTACATCCAACATCTAACATCTAAAAGGATGGAAGTGGTATGAGCGAAATTGGAGATAAGATACAAGAAAAATGTGAGACCTTTGGTGATAAGGTTATCAAATTAAACGATTTCTTGTTGGAGCAAGAGTGCCAGCGAGAAGAGGAAAGGCATAAGAAAACGGGCGGGGGTCGCATACCTATACATCTAAAATCTGTTGCTAACCTCAGCAATCAGCTTTTACGTTCAGGTACAAGTATTGGTGCTAATAATGCTGAATCCACAAATGCCATCAGTAAAGCAGATTTCAAGAGCAAGTCGTTTATTGCATTAAAAGAGGCTAGAGAATCCTTGTATTGGCTAAATCTGCTTCATAGGAACAACTACATAGATAAAGATCAATACGAATCCCTATATACTGATTGCGAAGAATTAGTTAAAATACTCGTTCACCGTTGTAAAAAACTCGAAGAAAATAACAATTAGTTTCTTCCCACCTAAACATCAAACATCTAACATCAAACATCTAACATCATAAAACATGAAAGGCATCGTTCTCGCCGGGGGTTCTGGTACAAGATTATATCCCATCACCAAAGGTGTAAGCAAGCAGCTGTTGCCCATCTACGACAAGCCGATGGTGTATTACCCCATTTCGGCCTTGATGCTTGCGGGTATTAGAGATATCTTGATTATCAGCACTCCTTACGACTTGCCGGGCTTCCAACGGCTGTTGGGCGATGGCTCCGACTACGGCGTCCATTTCGAGTATGCCGAACAGCCTTCGCCGGATGGGTTGGCACAAGCGTTCATTATTGGAGAGAAATTCATCGGCGACGACTGCGCCTGCCTCGTATTAGGCGACAATATCTTTTACGGTAGCGGCTTCACTGGACTACTGAGGAATGCCGTCAAGGATGCTGAAGAGAATCGAAAAGCCACCGTGTTTGGCTATTGGGTCAGCGATCCTGAGCGTTACGGCGTGGCTGAGTTCGACAAGCAGGGCAACTGCCTCAGCATCGAAGAAAAACCCAAAGTGCCCAAGAGCAACTACGCTGTGGTGGGCCTCTATTTCTACCCCAACAAGGTCGTCGACGTGGCCAAGCACATCAAGCCTTCGGCACGTGGCGAGCTGGAAATCACCACGGTGAATCAACGCTTTCTGGAAGATGGCGAACTGAAGGTACAGGTGTTCGGTCGTGGCTTCGCCTGGCTTGATACGGGTACACATGACAGCCTTAGCGAGGCATCCACTTTCGTGGAGGTCATCGAGAAGCGCCAAGGTTTGAAGATTGCCTGCCTTGAAGGCATCGCCTACCGCAATGGTTGGATCAACGAAGAAAAGATGCGGGAACTGGCACAGCCGATGCTGAAAAACCAATATGGACAATACCTCTTGAAGGTCATCGATGAATACAAGTCGGAGATTACCTCAGACACGTTCACACATCCAACGAGAAATAGCTAAAGTCTTTGCTTTTATTTGCGTCCAAGGACGGAGAGAGTAAATGCGGAGTAAATTGTTGAGTAAATTCTGAGTAAATCTTCTATAAGCGATGGATTGTTATGCGAAGATGACCAAACAACAATATAGAGACATGTACAATATTGTTGGTGCTGCAATGGAGGTATACAATACACTTGGACGAGGAATGGAAGAAGCCATTTACCAAGAAGCTTTACAAATGGAATTGGACGATAAAGGAATAGAATCGAGAAGGGAAGTATGGTTTGATATGTTCTATAAAGGCAAGAAAATGAAAAAACGTTATAAAGCGGATTTTGTAGTCAACGGCGTAATAGTAGAACTGAAATCTGTGAGTGTTTTTTCATCCGATCACCGTGCCCAGTTGTTCAATTATATGAGAATTACAAGGCAAAAACGTGGTATTTTGATGAATTTTGGAGGTAAGAGTTTTGCAGCAGAACGATATTGGTATCAAGAAGAAAGCGATGATTTCATATTGCTCAAGGAGTCTAATTATCGAGATTATGTGGACTTATCAATAGAATAGGAATTTACTGCTTATTTACTCCGCATTTATGGTAATTTACTGACCTCTGCGAAAGCAGCAAATAGAAAACACATAACATCATGACATATAAAAGATCTATTATCATCACTGGTGGTGCAGGCTTCATTGGTAGCCATGTCGTGCGTCTGTTCGTGAACAAATACCCGGAATATAAGATCATCAATCTCGACAAGCTGACCTACGCCGGCAACCTCGCCAATCTGAAGGACATCGAGGACAAGCCCAACTATCGCTTCGTCAAATTGGACATCTGCGACTTTGAAGGTGTCTATCAGCTGATGCAAGACGAGCATGTCGATGGCATCATCCATTTGGCCGCCGAAAGCCATGTGGACCGCAGCATCAAGGATCCATTCACCTTCGCGCAGACCAATGTGATGGGTACCTTGAGCCTGTTGCAGGCAGCAAAACTCTATTGGGAGAGTCTGCCTACGCCGTATAAAACCGAGGTCCCTGAGCCCGTCGAAGGGCCGACCAAGAATAACGGCGTTTCGACAGGCTCAACGACCTGCCTCTCTTGTCGTTTTTACCATATCAGCACCGATGAGGTCTATGGCGCCCTTGAGCTGACTGACCCCGAGGGCATCATGCCGCCCTTCAGCACCAAGGCCAGCAGTGGTCAGCACCACCTCGCCTACGGCAGCAAGTTCTTCACCGAGGACCTGAAATACCAGCCCCACAGCCCATATAGCGCAGCCAAGGCCGCCAGCGACCATTTCGTGCGTGCCTTCCACGACACCTACGGGTTGCCCACGGTGGTGACCAACTGCTCCAACAACTATGGTCCCTACCAGTTTCCCGAGAAGCTGATACCGTTGTTCATCAACAATATCCGCCATCGCAAGCCGTTGCCAGTGTATGGCAAGGGTGAGAACGTTCGTGACTGGCTCTATGTGGAAGACCACGCCCGCGCCATCGACTTGATTTTCCACGAGGGCAAAGTCGCTGAGACCTACAACATTGGCGGCTTCAACGAGTGGAAGAACATTGACCTCATCAAGGTATTGATCAACACCACCGACCGCTTGCTGGGTCGTCCCGAAGGTGCCGACATGGACCTGATCACCTACGTCACTGACCGTGCCGGCCATGACCTACGTTATGCAATCGACTCGACCAAGCTTCAGAAAGAACTGGGTTGGGAGCCGAGCCTGCAGTTTGAGGAAGGTATCGAGAAGACCGTCCGCTGGTACTTGGATAACCAAGAGTGGATGGACAATGTCACTAGTGGCGATTATCAGAAGTATTATGAGGATATGTATAAGGGGAGGTAAACCTATAAAAACTTGGAATTGACAATTGACAATTGACAATTGAGAATTGAGAATTCTATCGGTTGGGTAAGTGACATTGGTTGACACAAAAGGCATTGAGCTGGTATGACATCCTTTACGCAAACAAATTCTTTATGACGCAACTTGACGAAAAAGACCACAAGACAGAGATTTATTGAGGTTTTCTCCTTTTGTCTTTATCGTTTTTTTATGACTGATTAGAGATATTCGTCGAAGGGAAGTAAAATAGATTAACGACATATTAACGTTGAATTACACAGTAATTAACGTTGAAAAACAAAAAGTAATATGAATATACTCATCACCGGATCTGCCGGCTTCATTGGTGCCAACCTCGTCAAGCGTCTCCTAAAAGACATGACCGAAGGCACCTTGATAGGCCTCGACAATCTCAATAATTACTACGACGTCTCCCTCAAGGAGTACCGCCTAAAGGAACTCGATACTTACTACTCTCAACTAACCAACTCTCCACTGCCTCTCAACTCTCAACCCTCAACTCTCAACTATAAATTTATTCGTGGCAGTATAGCCGATAAAGAATTGGTAAATAATCTATTCGCCGAGAACAAATTCGACATCGTCGTCAACCTTGCTGCTCAGGCTGGGGTTCGTTATAGTATTGAGAATCCTGATGCCTATATCGAGAGTAATATCATTGGTTTCTATAACATCCTTGAAGCTTGTAGGCATTCGATGGATGATGTAAGATGTAAGATGGATGGGTACCACGGTGTTCAGCATCTGGTCTATGCAAGTTCAAGCTCCGTTTATGGTGGCAACAAGAAAGTACCGTTCAGTGTTGATGACCGTGTAGACAACCCTGTGAGCCTCTATGCCGCCACCAAGAAAAGCAACGAGCTCTTTGCCCACTGCTACAGTAAACTCTACAACATTCCCAGCACAGGACTCCGTTTCTTCACCGTTTACGGTCCTGCTGGACGGCCCGACATGGCTTATTTCGGCTTCACAAATAAGCTGTTGAAGGGCGAGACCATCCAGATCTTCAATTACGGCAACTGCCGCCGTGACTTTACATACGTGGATGACATCGTGGAAGGTATTGTACGAGTGATGGCCAAGGCACCTGAGAAGAAGACAGGCGAAGATGGTCTTCCTATCCCGCCTTACAAGGTTTACAACATTGGTGGTGGCCAGCCCGAAAACCTGCTCGATTTCGTGCAAACCCTGCAAGAGGAGCTTGTGCGTGCTGGCGTGTTGCCAGAGGATTATGACTTCGAGGCCCACAAGCAACTTGTTCCAATGCAACCAGGAGATGTGCCGACGACGTATGCTGATGCTACGGCTTTGGAGCGTGACTTTGGCTTCGTGCCGAAAATTACCTTGAGTGAAGGGTTGAGAGCCTTTGCCCAATGGTATAAAGAATACTATAAACCATAAATGTCGAAAAAGGCATTGAATAAAATAATATTACAAAATCAAATAACAATTAAATATAAAAACTATGATTAACGTTGGAATTATCGGATGCGGCTTTGTGGGTGGAGCCCTTAAAGATTGGCTAGAACACAACAATCCTGAATGCAAATTATTTATCAGTGATCCTCCGAAGGGATACAATGATGACTTGAGTAATATCGACATCGCATTTCTACAGATTCATGTCCCTACCGAAGAAGACGGTACACAGGATTTGAGACTGATGAAGGAGTTAATCAAAAACCTTCCTGATGTGCCGGTATTTGTACGCACCACCATTCTCCCAGGTACCAGCGAGAGGCTTTCTCGTGAGACGGGGCACAAAGTACATTATATGCCTGAGTTCCTTACCGAACGCACCCATATCGAGGACTTCAAGAAACAGACGATGGTGTTCACAGGAGCACATGACTTGCTTACTAAGATTTTTGTGGGCAAGAAGTTTACCGTCATGACGCCTTTGGAGGCCGAACTGACCAAGTACATGCACAATGTGTTTGGTGCCTACAAGGTCACTTATTTCAACGCCTGTCGCGAATACTGCGAGCAGATGGGTGCCGACTGGCGCAAGGTGCACACAGGCATTCTTCTTTCGGGCTATATTAACGACACCCACACCTATGTGCCTGGCCCTGATGGCAAGTATGGTTATGGTGGCAAGTGCTTCCCCAAGGATGTGAATGCCTTTGCCAAGATGACCGAGGGCACACCACTTGGAACGCTATTGGAGCATCTGCATGAGCTGAATGTGCATTTCAGGGGAGTGGAAGAGCATATATAATTGTTTTAAGAAACAAATCTTACGTAAATGCTCTGCATTCAGCGAAGCTAAATCAATCATAAATCAATAACCCGCGTCGCCCTAATCGGGCTCGCTCTACCTATTTTATAATAATTCAACTTTATCGTTGAAAAATGATGTTTTTTGAATGATTATTTGTATTTTTGCCGAAAAATGGATGTGTCATGATATCGATTGAAGAGGTTAAGGCATTTTTGGAGCAGTTTAACATCAAGGCACAGGTATTCGGGATACTATTTAGGGATGATCGGCAAAAGAACAGAAAGGCTTTATTGGAGTTGGACATTACGCAAATGCAGCGTGAGTTGATTGTGAAAAGTCTCTTGCCGCAAGACTATGTGGAAGGTCCCGTCATCGACGTGCTAAACAAAGAAGGCGAGATGTGGGTTTTTGGCAAGGATGTGAAAGAGCGTGAGGTGTACATTAAGATCACATTGGGATACGAGAATGGTCAAATTATCTGTATATCATTTCATATTGCTGAGCATCCGTTAGTGTATCCATTTAAATAGCATCAAGATGAAAGTGCCGATAAGTCCAATAACAGGGAAGCCCATGCGGGTGGTTTACGAACCCGATTCGGAGACATATCGGGGCGAGAAATATGATTTTATATACATCTCGTTCCGCGATGATGCCGAAGGAGAGAGTTATACCACAACGGAGAGCGATGGCGTCTGGCTTAATCAGGTGACCAACCAGTATCGCGCCAAGCATGGTATCCCTTATACCGACGAAATCGTCGCCCTGCGCGTGCGTTATGGTTTGAGTGCCTCGAAGATGTCGGTCATCCTTGGCTTTGGAGCCAACCAGTACCGGCTCTATGAGATGGGTGAGGTGCCAAGCGAGAGCAACGGCAAGATGATTCGCTCTGCGATGAATCCCAAGGTGTTTCTTGACCTCGTCAATAGTTCACGCCATCAGCTGACCGACAGGGAATACGATAAGATTGTCGCTCGGATGGAAGAAGTCATTGCCCAAAGCGAGGAATGGCACAGCGAGCGATGGACCGTAGACCGTTTGTTCCGTAGCGGACGTGGTGTGGCTAATGGCTTTGCGCCACTTTCGACGGCGAGGCTGAAGAACCTGTTGCTGTACATCCTTGGGAAGATGGGCGACACCTTCCAGACCAAGATGAACAAGGTGCTGTTCTACATCGACTTCTTGTCATACAGAGAACGCGGCATGGCCATTTCGGGCTTGGCCTACAACGCCATCGATTTTGGCCCTGTTCCGCAACGTTGGGACAGGGTGTACAGTGCCTTTGACGAGGTGGAGCAACAGACCCAATTGGTTCACGACCAGGAATGTATCGCGCTGACGGCAATAGCCGTGGCTGACATGGGCGGTTTTACCTCGGAAGAGAAGGCCATCATTGATGAGGTTTGTGAGAAGATGAAAGGTCTATCGGCGCACGACATCTCTGACTTAAGTCATCGTGAGCCGGCATGGAAAAATCATCTCCATCAGCCTGAGACCATACCCTACAGCGAGGCTTTCAGTTTGGTGGGGGTGTAGTTGATACTATAGTCTCGTGTCCAATATGTAAACTAAATTTGCTTATCTACTTAACTAATTAATATCCTATGCTCAAAATCCTAACCTTCGGTGTCTACGATATGCTCCATATCGGGCACATCTTGCTTTTCAAGCATATAAAGGAGCAGTTTCCTGACCAGGAATGCAAGCTCATCGTGGCCGTACAGGACGGCGACAGCATCCTTAAATACAAGCCTGGTACCAAGATGGTCTATTCCACCGAGGAGCGTATGTTCATGGTAAGTGCCGTGCGATGGGTGGATGAGGTGGTGACTTATAAAGATGTGGATTTGGATATACAGCACATTGATTTCAATGTCTTTGCCAAAGGCCCTGACCAACAACATGCAGGGTTCCAACGGGCCGTGACTTGGTGTGAGGCGAATGGCAAGCAAGTAGTGACCATTCCTAGGACAGAGGGCATTTCTTCAACTATGTTGAGGGAGTATAGCAAGATTAATTAATTATGGCCAAGCAAAAAAGCTTAAAGCAAAAAGCCGCCGCAGGCATGGTGTGGACCGCCTTCCAGAAGTATTCCAAGATAGGCATACAGTTTGTCTCGGGTATCATTTTGGCTCGATTGCTTACTCCATATGACTATGGTTGCATAGGCATGCTTTCTATTTTTATGGTGCTGGCAGAGGTTTTTATTGATGGTGGTTTTGGTTCGGCACTGATACAAAAGAAAAGGCCAACCCAGGAGGATTATTCCACAATTTTTTGGTGGAATATTGGAATGGCTATCTTAATGTATACTATTCTGTTTTTGTGTGCTCCCACCATCGCGCGTTTCTATAATATCCCTATATTATGTGATGTGTTGCGCGTTCAGGGAATTGTTCTATTTATTTATGCACTTAACATCATTCAGCGGAATCAATTAAAGAAAAAACTCAATTTCAAGTTATTATCCATCATATCGGTTTCAACTGCAATCATTGCTTTAGTTGTAACTGTTTTTATGGCCTATAAAGGTTTTGGGGTGTGGGCATTAGTTGCTCAAAATTTGATTGTAGCGGCAATTCCATCGTTAGTTTTTTGGTTTTATGTTAAATGGAGGCCAAAATTAGTGTTTTCTTGGCAGTCATTCAAGGGACTATTTAGTTTTGGTTTTTATATGTTTTTGACGCATTTGGTCAATGACTTTGCCGGTCAGATCCAAGGTTTGCTTATAGGTAAAATATATTCTCCTGCAACCATGGGATATTATTCAAAGGCTAATGGAACAGAAAGATTAGCCTCAAAGTCAATTTCTCAAATAATGACACAGGTGACGTATCCTTTATATGCGGAAGTACAAGATGACAAAACAGCCATGATAAACATGATAAAGCGCATGACATCAACTATTGCGTATTTAACATTTCCTATGATGTTTATTTTGCTTCTTGTGGCAAAGCCGCTATTCATATTATTATATTCAGAAAGATGGGTACAAAGTATTCCCTATTTTCAGGTTTTGTGTATTGCTGGGTTGGCCCATTGTCTTCAATCAGTTAATCTACAAACAATTGCAGCTATCGGGAAGAGTAAAGTGATGCTGATTTGGGTTATTGTTAAACGAACAGTGGGATTAACAGCCATAGTGGGCGGTCTTTTTCTGTTTGGCATGAAAGGCTTGTTGTGTGGCGTAGTATTTAATTCTTGGTTTTCCTATTTTGTGAATATAGGTTTGGTGTCAAAACACATTGGTTATAAATGGACTACCCAGTTAAAAGATTTGTCGCCGATTTTCATTGTGTCAAGTTTAGCGGCTTTAATGGCTTTTGGATGTGGCTATTTATTACAGCTTAATATGTATTGGGATGGGATAGTGAAGTTTTTGGTTGTTATAGTGGTTTATTTAGGATGGTCTTTTATATTTAAACCCGATGCGTATACTTATTTCTTAACAATACTTCCTTTTGATAGAAAAAAAATATTTCTCCGAAAACAAAACAACAAAGAACAAATTACCAACAATTAAATTTAGTTATTATGAAAACTCTAGAAGAATTTGTAGAACTTTTTGCAGAACAGTTTGATGAAACTGATGCAAGCGAAATCCAAGCCACAACCGATTTCAAAGATTTGGATGAGTGGTCGAGTCTAATTGCCCTTAGCGTTATTGCTATGGTGGATGAAGAGTGCGATGTTGCCTTAAAAGGTGATGACATTCGAAATTCCGACACGGTGGAAGATTTGTATAATCTTGTCAAATCTCGTGTATAATGGCTTTCATTGAATTCAAAAACGTTAGGGTCGCCGGTATTGCCGCCGGCGTCCCTAAAAATGTATCCAGTAATCTGCACCCTTCGGAAGAAGACGAGGTGTCTAAAGAATACACACCGGAGGCTTTTGTAGAAACCACGGGTGTTTTGGAACGTCATGTTTCCTCTCAGTTAACCGCTTCAGACATGTGTTATAAAGCGGCAGAGAAACTTATCTCGGATTTGAAATGGGAAAAGTCCGAAATCGATGCGATATTATTTGTTACACAATCTCCTGATTTTATCCTTCCCGCTACAGCTTGTATCATGCAAGACCGCCTTGGCCTAAGCAAAGAATGCTATGCTGCCGACATGTCGTTAGGTTGTTCCGGTTGGGTATATGGTCTGTGCAGTGCTGCCGCTTTGGTTGCATCAGGTTCCATCAAAAAGACTCTTTTGATGGTAGGAGATGGCAAGAAAAGATATGCTGGTTCTAGGGATCCGCTGTTTGGACAAGCAGGTACGGTAACGGCTATTGAATATGCAGAAGGAGTGGATAGTTTGAAATTCCACGTTGGAACAGACGGTAGTGGATTTGATGCAATCATCACGCCTGACGGTGGTAGCCGCAATGGATTTTCTGTTGACTCATTAAAAACAGAAGATTTTGAAGGCAAACAGGTGCATCGGTTGCAGACTCGCATGAAAGGCATGGATGTGTTTTCATTTGGCATTACCACCGCGCCTAAATCCGTTAAGGGACTTGCAGAACACTTTGGTTTTGACTATTTGCAGGCAGACTGGTTCGTATTTCATCAAGCAAACATGAAAATGAACAATATGATTGCAAAAAAACTGAAACTGCCTCAAGAGAAAGTACCGTCAAGTATGTACCATTATGGTAACACCAATGGAGCCAGCATTCCTATGACCATTGTTGCTGAATTGAAAGGCAAGGTGGAAAACAAACCTACAACTTTCATTTGTTGTGGTTTTGGTGTTGGCCTATCATGGGGTACAGTAGCCTTTACAACTGATAATTTAATTGTGTCTGACCTTGTTTTGATATCAGACGATGAAACAGATAAAACACATGTCATATAATCCATATTCATTAGAAAATAAAACAGTTCTTGTAACTGGTGCTTCTTCTGGCATTGGTCGCACAACGGCCATAGAATGTTCGAAGATGGGAGCTACGGTAATCATTACAGCTCGTAACAAGGAACGTCTGCAAGAGACATTTGATGCCCTTGATACCTCATTTGGTCAGAACCATCAGCAAGTAATAGCAGACTTATCGACCGAAGAAGCGGTTCAGCAATTGGCAGATGGTATGCCTGTTCTTGATGGCGTGTCTCTGAATGCGGGTATTGTCAAAACCCTTCCGGTCAAGTTTATCACTGGCGAAGCACTGAACGAGGTGCTGAATGTGAACATGATTTGCCCGGTTTTGCTTGCTCAGAGGTTGCTTAAAAAGAAGAAGTTACAGCGTGGCAGTTCAGTCGTATTCACATCTTCCATTGGTGGTGTCATGATTTCAACCATTGGCAATACCATGTATGGTGTCTCCAAAGGAGGATTGAACGCCTTCATGAAAGGCTTCGCACTGGAGATGGCAGCTAACGGTATCCGTAGCAATAGTGTCAATCCTGGTTTTGTTGCCACTAATATTCTTTCAGCCGGTGTTATTTCTGATGAGCAATTGAAAGAAAACATGGCCAAGTATCCACTGGGACGTTTCGGCAAGCCAGAAGATATTGCTCATGCCATTATTTATCTTCTTTCAGATGCGTCTTCATGGGTGACGGGTCACACGCTGGTTGTTGACGGGGGTGTTATATTGAGATAAACGGCAATCATATGAGAGGGTTTGTACATAAAGTAGTCAAAATATTAAATATGATATTCGTGAATTTCAGTATATCAAGCATGCAAATGAAATAAATTGTACACTGGATAATCCTGCAAAAGAGAATAGGGTGAATATTTATGATTATCAACCCCTAAAGTATGGATATAAAATGCCACAAAACAATCCATATAATCTTGGGGACTATCTAGGTGGTGTGATAATCAACGAGTTACTATCAAGAAAAGGCATAGATATAAATAAAGATATCCCTGAAAAGAAACACCTGTTTGCTGTCGGATCGAACATATTGGGCAGTAAAGAGAAGGGTAATTATCAGGATGCTACTATTTGGGGTTCTGGATGCTTGATGAATCCATCAAAACGAGCACGGTTTTTCCAGAAATTAAGCCAAAGACATTTGGATATACGGGCGGTCAGAGGTCCTTTGACGAGAGAGGTTTTGCTTGAGCTTGGACATGATTGTCCTGAAAGATATGGTGACCCCGCAATTCTAATGCCGATAATCTATTCGCCAGAAGTAGAAAAAAAGCGCAAGTATATTGTGATACCACAATTCTATAATGAACTCAAGTTTCGAGAGGGTCATCCAGATGAGTATATGATTAGTATGAACACCTCCGATTACAAATTCGTTATTGATGAAATAGTTTCGAGCGAGATGGTTTACACGAGTTCCTTGCATGGTATCATTCTTGCGGAGGCATATGGGATTCCTGCCGTTTTTTTCAGGGGGTTGTCAAAAAGTATTGATTTCAAATACAAAGATTACTATTCTAGCACAGGAAGATATGATGTCTCCATGGTGGATACTTTTGAAAAAGCTTTGACAATAACACCTCCTGCTTTACCCGAACTAAATTTCCTCCAACAAGGATTACTAGACTGTTTTCCTTACGATTTATGGGAGCCAAATTAAAAATAGAATGGCAATTTTAAAATTTAATCATGTAGGCATAACCGCAATGGCGGCCTGTGTGCCCAAGAATGTGATAGACAACTATCATTACGATTTGGACATTTGGCCCGAAGAAGAAGTTAGAAAGGTTGTGGATAAGGTTGGTGTCGTGGAGCGCCGTTTTGTTGACGACAAAACCTGCGCTTCCGACCTTTGTTTTGCAGCAGCTGAAAAATTATTTGATGACAATGATATAGACAGGAAAGAAATCGATTTGTTGGTGTTTCTCTCGCAAACTCCCGACTATCGGATGCCTGCTACTAGCATCCTGCTTCAGGGTAGACTGGGGTTGCCAATGTCAACGATGGCTTTCGACATACAGTTAGGTTGTTCGGGTTTCATCAATGCGCTCAGCATTGTATACGCCATGATGCAGAATCAAGGTTTCCACAAAGCTTTGTTGCTGGATGGTGAGACCCGTTCGAAGGTTTATAGCCGTAAAGACAGGCGCGAGGCTTTCATCTTTGGAGATGCTGGTGTGGCGGCTTTGGTAGAAAGGGACGAGAAGTATGGAGAGAGTTATTTTTCTCTGAATAGCGACGGTTCACGCGGCAATCTTATCATGATTCCCGGTGGTGGGTATCGAAATATGAGTTCCATAGAAACCCTTAAAGAAAAAGTGGTGGATGAATATGGGAATATCCGTTCTGAAGAGAATGGATACATGAACGGAGCCGACGTGTTCAATTTTGTTATCGTGGAAGTGCCGAAGGACATCAAGCGGTTGATGGCGGCATCGGGCGAGGATGTTCACAAGATGGACTACTATGTGTTTCATCAGGCCAATGCTTTCATTAATAACTATATTGCAAAAAAGATGAAACTCAACAAAGAACGAATCCCTTGGACGATACAAAAATACGGCAACACATCCTCGGTTTCGGTTCCGTTGACCATTATCAGCGAATTGAAAGACAAGATGGTAGGTAAAAAGAAGTTAATGCTGAGTGCCTTTGGTGTGGGTATGGCTTGGGCTACCGCCATTGTGCCTTTTGTGGATTGCAAGATTAGTGAAATTGTAGAATACTAGATTATAGTTTCTGATAAATCATAAGTACCGCCGGAACCAATCGTATAGAGCTTGCTAAAACAATAAAGCAAAGACCCATTGTTATGAATGATATAGTTGTAATAAGGAAACCCGATTGGGTATCGTGGGACACCATTCACGAAGTTCTGGAAAACGCCCATAAAGTTAATAAAAACCGTGGATTTGAGATGATCAACTCACATCTTACGGGTGAAAAGATAAAAAAGAAAATAGGAGACGGAAGCTGCTTTGTTGCATTGGATGGTGACAAAGTGGTCGCCACGCAATCTGTATCTGTTTTTTTGGGAAACCGTTGGTATTCCAAAGGAAAAAAGGTGGCTCATTATTGTTTGACAGGTATTTTGAAAAGATATCAAGGATGTGGCATCAAAGAAATGCTTGATCAAGCATGCTTCGAATTTGTTCAAGAAGTTAATGCCGACCTAATTCAGGCAAACACAGCAGAGGATAATGTTGTGGTTCGTAATGGTGCAAAATGGATGGTGGATGTGTGCTATGAAGCATTCCGTAAAACCGATTATTATACAGTGTTTTTTGTCTATTGGCCTAATGGTCGGCCTTATCCGTTATGGTATTGTAAGTTGAGATGCAAGTTATCGGAAATATATATCAAGACAAGGTA
Organism: uncultured Bacteroidia bacterium; assembly: GCA_902767725.1. GTDB lineage: Bacteria > Bacteroidota > Bacteroidia > Bacteroidales > F082 > Limimorpha. The sequence goes on from CACXIM010000002.1 coordinate 38,707, forward strand.
TAAACCAGGCAAGATCGAGAGATTTAAAACCATTAGATTTGCTAATAGATTGATTGGAAAGATAAAAAGCCTTTAAATAATAGAGAAAAGGAATGAAAGAGTTATCTTTGGATGAATCCAAAAAAATTTGTTTTGAGATTCTGGTGTGGTTTGACGACTTTTGTAGAAAGAACGATATCAAATACTCCCTTGGAGAAGGCACGTTGCTTGGAGCTGTCCGACATAAAGGTTTCATTCCTTGGGACGATGATATAGATCTTTTGATGGAGCGAGACCAAATTGATAAGTTTGTTTCCCTTTATAAAGAAGGGCCTTATAAACTATTTGTTCCGGGAGAACATGATAATTGGTGGAGTGGAGTGGTGCGACTTACGGATACAAAGACACGTTTGGTATTTGACAAGCCTGCACGAGGTCCTCATGGTTTGTGGATTGCGTTAACTCCAGTAGACAATGCTCCAGATACAGACCACCAGTTGAAGGTTCTCTTTAAAAGAAGAGGCAGATGGGCAGTTTTATGTGGGCTAAAAGTTGGGAAAAGAAAATATCCAAATTCGTTATATGGGTTAGGAACCAAAATAATCAACAGTTTCTTTACTATTCGATGGCTTAACAAACAATATGTGAACAACCTTACAACATACAATCAGGTTGAGACAAATAGAAAAATGAAAATCCGTCTTCATGGAGATCCCTTGGTTTTTCCGGCAATTATCATGTCAGAATATACCGAACTTGAGTTTGAAGGCAAAAACTTTATGGCCATCAGCCATTATGATGAATACCTGAAAATTATGTATGGTGATTATATGACTCCGCCTCCAGAAGCCGAAAGAGTGCCAAAACACAATTTTAAAGCTTATTATGTTGAATAAAAACAATCTTGTGTAGAAGAACCATGAGTACACTATTTGGAAAAGCAGCAAAAATCATAATGCCTCGAGAAAAATATGAAATAATATGGAGGCGCATGAATTGGAAGAAGTATTCTGATCGGTTTGAAAATGCAATTCGCCAGTTTGTTATTGAAAAAGGCATTACCAACCCAGAAGATGTTAATAAATGGAGAAAAAAGTTGGTAGATGCCTTTGTTGAAGATAATTGGTACCCTGATGAGTATTTCTTCTTTAACTATGAGCGTTTGTCACAAAAAGGAATTAATGAATTCGTGGCCAATCGCGAAGCGGCAAAGTTATGGGATTATATGAACACACATGAAATTTATAGGCTTACTTGCGATAAAGGACAAACATATCAGCATTTTAAGCCCTATTTTCATCGTGATGTTGTTGCTGTAATGAAATCTGAAGAAGAATCGATTAGGAACTTTTGGGATTTTATAGAGAAACACCCAAGATTCATTGTCAAACCAACTTTTGGAAACTATGGTAATGGCGTTCAAGTGATTGACATTGTTGAAAATTCTGACAAGAACGCATTGTTAACAAAACTGCTCGAAACCTACAAAGATGGTTTTACGGCAGAAGAATTGATAGTTCAATGTAAAGAATTGGCGGAGTATCACCCATCTTCTGTCAATACCGTCAGGTTGACAACAGCACGTCGGAGCAACGGCGATATTTATATCATTCACCGTCCGTTTATTCGTTTGGGACAAGGTGGTCGGTGCGTAGACAATGGAGGGAATGGAGGAATCATCGCAGCAATTGATTTCAATACAGGAATTATAAAAGGAGCCATTGATGAACGAATGAACCGCTATGTGGTGCATCCTGACTCTGGAAAAACCATTTTAGGATATCAGATTCCTCGGTGGAATGAAGCCAAAGAATTTGTCGTGGAACTAGCCAATGTGTTGCCAGAATTACGTTATTGTGGATGGGACATAGCACTGACTGAAAATGGCTGGGTTATGGTTGAAGCCAATGGAAAGGGACTCTTCATTGGATTCCAAATGCCTACTCAGGAAGGCTTTCGGGAAGAGTTTGAGAAAATCAAAAAAGATTGTGGGTATATAGAATGAGTTTTCACCATGGTACAAATAAAAGAACTGTCTGAGACCAAATACACTTTAAAGGATATTCATGAGTTTATAAATGATGTCTATGAAAAGCGGGCGGATGCTGGAATTCATTTTCAAGCATTGTCTAATTCAACGGAGACGATTGAACATAGAATTAAGGATAATCACGGGATTGTGTTTGTTGCTGTAGATGACCATACACAAGCATTATTGGGTACAGGCACAATTTTGTTTCATACAGATGAGAGGAATATCCCTTACGCTGGTTTTATTCTTGCCGCTGTAAGGCCAGATGTTCAAGGCCAAGGTATCGGTAATTTACTTAGACGGCGAAGAGAAGAATGTGCCAAAGAACACGGATGCCATTATGTTATTTCCACTACGGCTTCAAATGCAAAGAGCTCAATCCAATATCATTTAAAAAATGGTTCCAGGAAATACGGTTTTACTTCGTATAAAAACTCTGACTACTACTCCATTTCTTTTCGAAAAGATTTTGTTGGATCATTCCAAGGGTCGTCATTGTATTGTTTTGTAAGATATCACCTGACAAAAATTAAAACAAAATTGTTGTTTCGTGAGGACGGGAGCTTTACCAAGTTCGGGAGCTTTTGTTTTGATATCATAAAAAAGAAATAGTTTTTAATGGAATGTTTACCATGAAAAAAAGGCCCATATCACTTGAAGAACGGAAGATAATCCAACTAGAAATGCTTGATGAGATCGACTCTTTCTGTAGAGAGCATGGCATCCGGTATTCCCTGGCTTTCGGTACGCTAATAGGTGCCATCCGACACAAAGGGTACATCCCTTGGGATGACGATGTGGACTTGATTATGCCTCTTCCCGACATGCTTAGGTTTAAAATGAGCTTCAAATCAGATAAGTTGATGTATTGTGATATTGATACGGTGCCGCATTATGAATTCCATTTTTCGCGCATTTGTTATCTTCCTACGTATAGTCAACCAGGGATGTTTGAAAAATCTTATGGTGTTAGCATAGATCTTTACCCAGTGGTTGGTATGCCTGACACCGAAGAGGAGATACAGAAGTTCTTAAATGATATAGACCCTCTATATAAAAAGCGGCTTCGGTTAATCACTTGGAGACATCGATTAATCAAATTTTTGCCTTTTGCTTTTGTTCCTGGTTATCACAGGACAATTCGCCGCTTTCATGACGTTGTGTTGAATAGCTATCCCTACGAAACCGCAAAGAACTTTCTTCATGCGGGTTCTGTGCGACGGATAAATATCCTTAATTTTGATGTATTTAAGACGTTTATAGATGTGGATTTTGAAGGTCATGTTTATCAATCTGTAGGCAATTATCATGATTATCTGACCCATTGTTTTGGTGATTATATGCAACTTCCTCCCGAGGACCAACGTCATCCTTATCACGGTTTTGTTAGTTACTGGAAATAAATAAATTCAATGAACATCCTTGTTGCAGGTGATTTCTGCCCAAAAGAAAGAATAGCTCCATTATTGGAAAAAGATGACTTCGCTTCGTTGTTTGGTGAGGTGAAAGATATAATCACCCAAGCAGACTATTCCATTGTTAACTTCGAATGTCCTGTTACCAAAGGTGACGAAAAACCTATTGCCAAACTTGGACCCAATCTTCATTGTTCCGAAAAAGGTATGGAATCCATAAAATGGGTAGGTTTCAATTGTGTCACTTTGGCAAATAACCATTTCTACGATTTTGGTGAGGAAGGAGTAACTCACACTTTGGATGTGTGTAACAAATTTGGAATGGACACTGTTGGTGGAGGAAAGAATATCGAAGAGGCTTCTGGGATTCTCTATAAACAAGTAGGTAGTCAAACATTGGCCATCATTAATTGCTGCGAGCACGAGTTTTCAATTGCAACCGACAATACAGGAGGCTCCAACCCATTAAACCCCATTCAACAGTATTATTCTATTATAGAGGCCAAATCCAAAGCTGATAATGTTTTGGTTATTGTCCATGGTGGACATGAGCATTGGCAATTGCCAAGTCCGCGAATGGTGGAAACGTACCGATTCTTTATTGATGCTGGGGCTGATGCCGTGGTCAATCATCATCAACATTGTTTTAGCGGATATGAGGTTTACAATGGTAAACCGATTTTCTACGGATTAGGGAATTTTTGCTTTGACATTAATCCGCCCAAAAGGAATTCGATATGGAACTATGGGTATCTATTAAAGCTGAATTTTAGTAGTATTGGTGTGGATTATGAATTATTTCCCTATTATCAATGCGGAGAACAAGTTGGAGTGAAAATGTTACCTAAGAATGCATTCAGCGAAAAACTGAAAGAGTTAAACACCATTATTTCCAATAATAAGAAACTAATCGAGGCCACAGATGTTTATTATGGAGAATGTGCAAAACAATGTAGCAACATTTTTGAACCCTTTAGAAACCGTTATTATTTGGCACTCAAGCAACGCGGTTTGTTGTCTTCCTTGATTTCAAAGAAACGAAAACTACATGCGCAGAATTATATTTGCTGTGAGGCTCATAGAGATAAAGTTATTTGGTTTTTAAACCATTAACGTCTTCATGTTAAAATACAATTTCAAAAGAATCTTGATGCTGGTGGATTATGCATTTAACCCAACTGCTTAAATTTCTTGAATAAACAATATTAGTGTTACATGCAAAACAATAAGATATTTAGTTTTTGTAATTTCTATATTTTTCTATGGTTGGTGTATGACCTACAAGGCGTCCTATTTGGAGGAAGGGGAGGGGGAATCTCTACCATTATTATCTATATGTTGATAGGTGTTTCGGCTTACCATTTCATGTATGCGTTGTACCATTACAACTTGCCAAAATATATGAAAGGACTTACTGCTTTAGTTTTTATGTTCACAATTTATGGCGCTATTTTGGTAATTAGTGGACAGACTATTAGATTCTCAAGAACTGGCACTTTGGTCAAGAATTATAATTATATCAAAACCATTTATATTTCATTGCTTCCTATTTATTCCTTTTATGTTTTTACTCGAAAGGGGCTGTTGACAAAAGATATATTGTTAAAATGGACTTTTGTTTTTTTTGTAGCTGCTGTCATCCAGTTTTTTCGGCACCAACGAGAAATGTTGATTTCATTAGAAGATGCGGAGGAAATCACCAATAACTACGGATATGCTTTCCTTTCAATGATTCCTCTTCTTGTTTTTTGGGAACACAAACGTTTTGTGCAATATTTAGGTTTGGGATTTTCAATGTTGTTCATCATATTAGGCATGAAAAGAGGAGCCATTCTAATTGGTGCTTTATGTGTAGCTTGGTTTCTATTATATTCAATGAAAACTGCATCACGAAGACAGAAAATTTGGGTAGTTTTATTGAGCATTATAATAATCATTGTGGGTTATTATGTGGTCTCTTACATGATTCAAAGCAGTGCGTATTTCAATAGTAGAATTGAAAACACACTTGAAGGAAATAGCAGTGGTCGAGACTCATTGTATGGAATCTTTTGGCAGCATTTTATCAATGAATCAAATCCTTTGCGTTTTCTTTTTGGTAATGGAGCTAATGCCACGCTAAAGATTGCGTGGAATTATGCACATAATGATTGGCTGGAGATAGCCATTAATCAAGGATTACTTGGAATTGTGGTTTATTTGGTTTATTGGATAGAATTCTATAAGACATGGAGAAAAAGCAAGGTTGACAACCAATTGTTTCTTGCAATAGGATTGGTGCTATTGATTTTCTTTTTAAAAACGATATTTTCAATGTCATATGGTGCAATGTCTGTCTATGTTACAATTTGTTTGGGATATTGTATGGGTATGTTAAGTGAGTATGACAACCAAACGTCTATGCAAAATGAGCAAAATTAATACTGCATATCAACTGTTGCGTAACAACACTAGAGGTTTTGTGGCAGCTATTCTACAAAAGCTGAATTTTATGTTTAGTGACAAAATGTATCTTAAGTTGCTTTTTAGATTAAAGATGAGATACAAGTTGAACCTAAAGAATCCTAAAACTTTTAGTGAGAAACTTCAATGGCTTAAGCTTTACAATAGAAAGCCCGAGTACACTAAGATGGTGGACAAGTATGCGGTGAAAGAATATGTGGCTTCCATTCTAGGAAAGGAATATGTCATCCCAACTCTTGGCATATGGAAAACCCCCGAAGATATAGAATGGGACAAACTTCCAAACCAATTTGTACTGAAAACGACGCATGGGGGAGGCTCAAGCGGTGTGGTAATTTGTAAGGACAAAGCTTTTTTTGATAAAAAGAAAGCTATAGTGAAACTGCAATATAGTATGAAGCAGGATATATACAGTGCGTTAAGAGAATGGCCTTATAAAAATGTACCTCGACGCGTGATAGCCGAACAGTACGTAGAACCTGGTCCAAACAAAAACGACCTGTCAGATTATAAGTGGTATTGTTTTAATGGCGAGCCAAAATTTTGTCAAATTATCCAAGATCGTTCGAGTAATGAAACAATAGATTTCTTTGATACTAAGTGGAAACATCAGGAATTTGTCGGCTTAAATCCCGTTTCTGGTCCAGCCTTGGGTCACGCAGCAATAGTGCCTGAATGTCCGGTAAACCTTGAAACACAAATTCATATTGCCCGAGAATTGTCAAAAGGAATACCATTCTCGCGTATTGACCTTTATGAAACGGCCGGCCATACTTTTTTTGGTGAGATTACTTTTTATCCTGCTAGCGGCTTTGGGGTATTCACCCCCAACCAATACAATGAAATCATTGGGCAAATGTTAGTTTTGCCAGACGATAAGTAGGAACACATCTTCTGCATACGCATACTAAACCCATCAATTATTATATAAAGACATGAAAAAGACTTTGATTTTTGTTGGTCCTTTGAAAAAAGTTCCAGATAATGGAGTGGCTATGAAAAACCACTTGTTCGTGGAAAGGTTCAAGGAAGTTTTTGATAAAGTGATTGCCATAGATGGTGATAAGCCAAAGAAAAGGCCTTGGTGCATTGCCGAAATGGTAGTTGCAACACTTTTGCACCCCAACGCCACGATTGCGGTATCGTTTAGCGTGATGACCGGTGATAAAGTTCTGAGATTGCTCCGCCGGCTTAATAGAAAGAATATATATTATTGGGCTGTCGGTGGAACGCTTCACCAAAGGTTGGTGGAACTGGGTTATGATCTGGATACCTATAAGAAGTTAGATGCTATCTATGTCCAGAGTGATAAAATTGTACGTGGGTTAGAGGCTCTTGGCATTAATAATAGCATCAAGGTTGACAACTCGAAGCGAATAGACTATTATCCTGTATTACACCCAAAAAACAATAGTGATAAAAAGTTTGTGTTTTTCTCACGGGTTCATCCTGAAAAGGGATGTCAGGAAATCATTAATTGTACCAAGAGGCTCAATGATTTGGGTTATAAGTTCACAGTTGATTTCTATGGTGCTTTAGATAAAGATTATCAGGAATTTCCGTCTAGAATCTCTGGTGTTCATAATATTTCATATAAAGGTTTTTTGGACGTAAAGAAAAATGAGGGTTATGATACATTAGCGTCTTACGATGTCATGCTTTTCCCGACATATTGGATGGGCGAGGGCTTTCCTGGTGTGGTGATAGATGCTTATATTGCTGGATTACCCATTATCGCATCAAACTGGAACTGCAATGAAGAAGTTGTCGATGAAAGGACGGGCGTCATCATACCGCATCATGACGAAGACGCTCTCTTTATCGCAATGAAGAAGGTTTTGGATAATGAGTATGATCTCGATGCCATGTCCATAGAATGTCAAAAGCGAGCAAGTCAGTATGATAATAGGATTGTACTATCTGTAGAGAATTTAAAAAAGATAGGTTTCTATAAATAATTAAATTGATTTCGAAACAAATGGTAAAGGTTATCATAGGAGGTGATTTTAGGGCAAAAGAAACGCGCGATTTATGTTTTGCTAGTGAATTAGCCGAACTGCTGAAATCTTCAGACATAAGGGTTTGTAATTTTGAAGCACCGATTGAAGTGGATGCGCCCAAAGCACTTAAAGCAGGTCCTTCAATAGACCAAAATGCCGATTCTGCCCAGTTCTTATTGAAAAGCGGTTTCGATGTTGTATTATTGGCTAATAATCATGTTATGGATTATGGTGAAGCTGGCCTAATGAGAACAAAAAAAGCATTTGATTCAATAGTGACTGTCGGTGCTGGAGATGCAAAGGAAGCTTATTCTATGAAGGTTGTCAACGCAGGAGAAAAAAGGATAGGATTTCTATCACTGGTTCAATACGAGTTTGGTGTACTATCCTCAAAGAATAGTGAAGGTTATGGTGCTGCATGGATTAATTCTCCAGATGTTCGAGATATCATACAGGAAGGGAAAAAGGAAGTTGATTGTTTGATTGTTTGTCCACATGCTGGTATTGAGAATGTGGATGCCCCACTTCCCGAGTGGCGAGATGTCTATCGTTCTTTTATTCGTTGGGGAGCCGATGTTGTTGTGGCAAGCCATCCACATACTCCCCAAGGGTGGGAAATCTATGATGGCCATTATATTTTCTATAGCCTTGGTAATTTGTTTTTTGATGGAATGGATAATGGGCCTCATTGGCATGATAGTTTGCTCGTCGAACTACTCATAGACGAAAAAGTGTCTGCTATTGTTCATAATGTTCATTTCTCGGGGAATACTATTTCTCTGGACCATAGCGAGCAAATAAAAAAACACAATAGCCATTTATTAAGTCTATTGCAAAATGAAGAATATACTCCGTTTATTAACAAATTGTGTGATGATTTGTACAAACCGTCTTGTTATAGATTTATAAGGGGTTTTGGTGGTGTGTCGTCTCGTTTTGGCTTTTCACTTTTCATAAGGCTTTTGGCTTTTATGATTTTACATAAACGAAATGAATTACTGCTTCTCAATGCAATAAGGTGTGAAAGTCATCGATGGCTAGTTGAACGGTATATACGTAATCATTATCATGTCAAGTAGTTTACCTAAATTGGTAAAAACAATAAACAAACAAATAACAATATGTCGTTGAAGAATTCTATTATCTATCAACACTTAGCTTCGGCTGTTCATCGGTTTTTCATCTCGATAGATCCTCAAATTGAGATGAAGAGGGTTTATAAAAAGGTATTTCATAAAAGCCCGAACTTGGAGGAGCCAAAAGATCTTGTCGAAAAGACTTATTGGCTTCAACTTCATTCAGATACATCTTTGTGGACCCGTTGCGCCGATAAATATGGACTTAGAGGATATGTGGAAGAGTTAGGTTTGAAACAGTATTTACCTAACCTTTATGGGAAATGGGATAAGGCTGAAGATATTGATTTGTCCGGTATCGACAAGCCTTGCATATTGAAGACGAACAATGGATGCGCTCAATGTGTAATTGTAAAAGATCTTAAAACAGTAGATATTGCTGAGATAAGGGAAAAGTTTAAAAAATGGCTGAAGGTTCCTTATGGATACGCTGGGGGCCAATTGCACTACACGAGAATCAAGCCTTGTGTTATTGCAGAAGAGTTATTGGAGTCGCCCGAGGAAGACAAGAAGATTTCCCCCAACTCTTTGATAGACTACAAGGTGTGGTGCTTTAGTGGCGAACCGGAATGTATCTGGGTCGCCTATAATCGCCATAATGGAGTCTGTGTAGATATGGCATTATATGACGTAAACTGGAATCCAATACCTCAGTTTTTGAGAAACACAGTTACAGATACTTATCGACCAGAGAATGTAATTCCAAAGCCCTTGTGTTTAGAAGAAATGCTTGAGGTGGCATCAAAACTGTCAAAGCCTTTTCCTGAAGTTCGGGCAGACTTCTATATCATTGATAACAAGCCTGTCATTGGAGAGTTGACATTTACCGCAGGCTATGGTTTTTATACCGATGAGTATTACGATTATCTGGGTAGTAAAATAGATTTGTCAAAAGTGAAACAAATAAAATAAACGGTAATTATGATCAATGTAATTGGACTCGGCTATATTGGACTGCCGACAGCTTTAATGATGGCCTCACATGGCGTTGAGGTCATCGGTACAGACTACAATAAAGAACTCGTTGCCACGCTTAATGCAGGCAAGACGACCTTCAAGGAAGACGGTTTGGATGAACTATTTAATGATGCCGTCAAAGCCGGCATCAAGTTCACCACCGAGTATCAGAAAACAGATATGTATATCGTTAGTGTGCCTACGCCATACGACAAGTTCTCCAAGAAGGTGGATGCCTGTTATGTGGTGGCCGCTGTCAAGGAAGTGATGAAAGTGTGTCCGAAAGGGGCTACGGTAGTTGTGGAATCAACCGTGTCGCCTGGCACCATGGACAAGTATGTTCGTCCTGTCATCGAGGCCAATGGCTTCAAGATTGGCGAGGATATCAACCTCGTTCACGCTCCTGAACGCATCATACCAGGCAACATGGTGTACGAGCTGTTGCACAACAACCGCACCATTGGTGCCGACAGCCGCGAGATTGGCGAGAAGGTGAAGAAATATTATGCCAGCTTCTGCCAAGGCGAAATCGTGGTAACCGACATCCGCACTGCCGAAATGACTAAGGTGGTGGAAAACACTTATCGTGCGGTCAATATCGCCTTTGCTAATGAATTGTCGCGCATCTGTCGCCACGACAATATGGATGTCTACGAAATCATCCGCATCTGCAACATGCACCCGCGTGTCAACATCCTGCAACCTGGTCCAGGCGTAGGTGGTCACTGCATCAGTGTCGACCCATGGTTCCTCGTGGGCGACTATCCTCAATTGGCCAAGGTCATCGATGAATCGATGAAGACCAACGATACGCAGCCCGTGTTTGTCTTGGAGCGTATCTATGAAATCATGAAGGAACACAACATCACCGACAACCGTCGTGTGGGTCTTTATGGCATTACTTACAAGGAAAATGTGGATGATATCCGTGAAAGCCCCACCCTTCAGATGCTCGACATCCAAGAGCGCCATCTGGCCCGCCCATTGAAGAGTTTCGACCCGTTCTTTACCGAAAAAGTCATACTTCCCAACCAAATCCTCGACTTCGACCAGTTCCTCAACGAGGTCGACATGGTGGTCATCATGGTGAAGCACGACCATATCAAGCAGAATTGGAACAAGCTGAAGGGCAAGGTGATTTTGGATTGCCACAATATCTGCCCGTTGGAAGGGGTGTATCATATTTAATGAAACATGGGGGCGTTTTGCCCCCGTTTCTCTCTAAAATATGCTTTTTAACTCTTTTAAGTTCCTTCTGATATTTCCACTCATCTTTGGCGTGTATTGGGCAATTCCAGCCAAATTCAACCAGTGGAGGAAGTGGTTCCTTGTTCTAGCGAGCTATCTGCTTTACATGAACTGGAAACCAGCGTATGCTCTTGTGTTATTTGGGGTTACGCTCATTACTTATTTTGGTGGGTATTTGTTTGATAATCAACGTGTTGTAAATAATAATAAACAGATTGTTTGGCTTTTTGCCTTGTTGGGATTGTTTCCGCTTTTGGTTTTCAAATATTATAATTTCATAAACAATAGCTTGACAGATGGTCTGGCCGCCATCGGCTTGAAATTTTCCCTGCCGGGCTTGAATTGGGCAGTGCCCGTTGGCATAAGTTTCTTTACTTTTCAAGCGGTAGGATATATGTTGGATGTTTATCATGGTAGAATCAAGGCAGAACGGAACTTTACAGCTTACCTGTTGTTCGTGTCGTTCTTTCCACAGGTGGCTTCTGGTCCTATTAGCAAAGCTGATGAGTTGCTGCCTCAGATAAAGAAGACTCAATCATTTAACTACGACCAAGCAGTGTGTGGGCTGAAATATCTGCTTTGGGGTATGTTTCTTAAAGTGGTTTTGGCTGATAGGGTTGGAATATATGTTGATACGGTTTTCGGGGCATACGAAAAGTTCTCTGGTCTTGGCTGCGTAATAGCAAGTGTGTTTTATAGCATACAAATCTATGCCGACTTTGCGGGATATTCGCTGATGGCTGTTGGAGTTGCGAAAACATTAGGGTTTAATCTGATCAACAATTTTAAGCGTCCTTATTTTGCGGCAAGTGTTACGGAGTTTTGGAAACGATGGCATATCTCACTCACTCGTTGGCTCACACAACAAGTTTATATTCCTTTAGGGGGCAGTCGTTGCGGCAAATTCCGTACCTATTGGAACATCCTGGTGACATTTCTTGTGAGTGGCATTTGGCATGGTGCCAACTGGACATTTATCGTATGGGGAGGTATGCATGGGGTTTTCCAGATAGTAGAGAAAGCCTTTGGATGGAATAAGAAAGAGTCAAAAGGAGTCGTAAAAACCTTGCGGATATTAGTTACATTTACTATTGTCACTTTGGCGTGGGTTGTGTTTAGAAGTCCATCGATAGGAGAAGCCGTGGGTTTGATGGGGCGTTATTTCACAAGTGCAGGCAAAACCATAGCTGATATTCAATGCTTGGCTTATATTATAATTGCCATTATACCTTTATTGCTATTTGAATTTGGAAAAGAAGTATTCCCAAGGATTTATTCGATGTTGTGTAATGTTAGGGTGATACGTTGGGTCACTTATCTTGCTGTTTTTGCAATGATAGTTCTGTTAGGGGTGCATGATGGTAGTTCGTTTATTTATGTTAGTTTCTGAGTCATGAATAAGTTTTTGTTTAAGGTTTTGTTGTTCTTCGCCCTTGTAGTGGTGATGGACTTTGCTTGGGGATTTGTTTTTTCATGGCTGCGAACCCACGCTAAAGGAGGTAGCACTGCAAATTGTGAATACATAGCCAATTATTCTAATGATGATGTTGTCATTTTCGGTTCTTCAAGGGCTACACATCATTATGTGCCGCAAATTATTGAAGATTCTCTGGGATGGAGTTGCTATAATTGTGGCGAAGAAGGGAATGGCATAGTGTTGGCTTACGGAAGGTTCAAAATGTTGACAAATCGCCATAAGCCACGGCTTATAATCTATGAAATGACTCCTGAATACGATTATGGTACGAGAGGATCAAACACAAAATACCTTGGATATTTACGGCCTTATTATGACAAAACGGGTATAAAAGATATTTTTGCTGATTTTGATAAAGAACTTTCTTTTCTGAAAATGAAATCCAAAATGTATCAAAACACTGGAAAACTATTACCAAATTCGGTTGACAATGTCATTTTCAGAGATAATATGAAGGGTTATGCACCATTGCATGGAAGTATTATTGTTGACAAACTTAACAAGGAGGTTGAGACAAAACAAACTAAGATCGATAGTGTAAAATTGTCTTATGTTGAAAAACTAATAATTGATGCGAAAAGCGACAACATCCCGATAGTTTTTATGATTAGTCCAAAATATGGTTTGAATAGTGATTCTTTGAATTATGAGCCTGAAATTGCTTTGTGTAAAAAGCATGGTGTGCCGTTCTTTAACTTTCTGAATTATAGAACTATTGCAGACAATCCAGATTGTTTTCAGGATATTGGACACATGAATGACAAAGGTGCTGTTGCATACACCCAGATGATTGTAAAAGAAGTTTTGAACAATTATATTATTAGATAAATAGTATGAAAAAAGTAATGCTCGTCTTTGGCACAAGGCCCGAAGCAATTAAGATGTGCCCCCTAGTGAAGGAGTTCCAGAAATATCCTGAGGATTTTGAGACTATTGTCTGTGTCACAGGGCAACATCGGGAGATGCTTGACCAAGTGCTTCGTATTTTTGAGGTCACTCCTGATTATGACCTCAACATTATGAAGCAGGGACAGGACCTTTATGATGTCACAGCCCGAGTGCTGACGGGAATGCGCGATGTGTTCAAAGAGTGCAAACCCGATGTGGTGCTTGTGCACGGCGACACTACGACTTCCACGGCTGCCGCCCTTGCGGCATTCTACCAACAGATTCCTGTCGGTCACGTGGAGGCTGGCCTTCGCACCCACAACATTTATAGTCCCTGGCCCGAGGAGATGAACCGACAGATTACGGGGCGCATCGCCACCTACAACTTCTCGCCCACGCCGTTGAGCGAGAAGAACCTGCAAGAAGAAAAAGCCCAAGGACAAATCTTTGTTACGGGGAACACCGTAATCGATGCCCTCCATATGGTGGTTGATAAGCTGAAGAACGACAAGGTTTTGGCCGACGAACAAATCAATGTGTTGAAGACCGCTGGCTACGATGTTGCTCGCTTGAAGGGCGGTAAGAAACTTGTTTTGATTACGGGTCATCGCCGCGAGAATTTCGGTGACGGCTTCATCAGCATGGTTACTGCCATGAAGGATCTTTCGGAAAAATATCCCGAGGTTGACTTTGTGTATCCCATGCACTTAAACCCCAATGTTCGCAAGCCCATCCACGAGGTGTTTGGTGAAGATTTGACCATCTACAAGAATTTCTTCTTCATCGAGCCGCTTCAATATCTGGAGTTTGTTTATCTCATGGAAAAGAGCACCGTTGTGCTTACCGACTCTGGTGGCATCCAAGAAGAGGCTCCTGGTTTGGGCAAACCCGTCCTCGTGATGCGCAACACCACAGAACGTCCCGAGGCGCTTGAGGCTGGTACGGTCAAACTTGTTGGCACCGACCACGACCTTATTGTGGACGAAGTCAGTAGATTGCTTGAAGACGATGCCTATTATGACAAAATGAGCAAAGCCGTGAATCCTTATGGTGACGGACTGGCTTGTAGCAGAATTGTAAATGCCCTAAAATAAAATTCATGGCGAAGAAAAAAATCATATTTTTTATCAATGCGATTACCATCACACGCTGTATTAAGCGTATAGAGGAATTTATCGACAATGGGTATGAAGTGGAGGCATACGGATTTGAGCGAGGGGGTGAAGTGTATGCACAACCCTCAAAGTTTCATATCAATGTCATAGGAAAGCACGATGTTAGCCAAGGCTATTTTACCCGTCTTCGTATCATTTTTTCTTCACTAAAACCAATATTGAAAAAGTATAGAAAAGAAGATGTCATATTCTATTACTTTTTCTTCGACATCGCTTTTACTGCGAGATTATTGTCGAGAAAACCATTCATTTATGAAGAGTCAGACATTCCTTATACGGGTATTGGCAATGTGTGGTTGAGAAATCTATTGCGGCGTATCGATAAAAGGATAATACGGAAGTCATTGCTTACCGTGATGACATCCGAAGGGTTTATCGACTATCATTTTGGTGATGAGAGGCCTAAAAATATCATTGTGGTGCCCAACAGAGTAAATCCTCAACTTGATGCATTTGAGTATCATAACAAAGTCCTCGACATCAATCATTTGTCTTTTGCTTTTGTGGGAGGGTTCAGGTATGATTCCATCATGAATTTTGCTACCGTCGTTGCAGAGCGTTTCCCCCAACACGATTTCCACGTTTTCGGAAATATCATGCAGAATGAGGAAGCACTCATGTCCTTGGTGGAAAAACATGATAATATACGCTATCATGGTTTGTTCCGCAATCCGGATGATTTGCCTGGTGTTTATGAAAAAATTGATGTTGTTTTGGCCACATACGATGCGACATCAATAAACGCGCAATATGCTGAGCCAAACAAATTGTATGAAGCTATTTACTTCCGTACTCCTATTGTTGTGAGTTCAAATACATTTTTGGCCAAAAAGGTCAAACGTCTGGGAATAGGATACGACATCAACGGTTTGAACAAGGACGAAATAGTTGCGTTTATTGAGAATTTGAGTCAGGATGATTTACTGGCAAAACAATCTGCTTGCGCCGCTATTCCGAAAGAAACCGCGACTAATTCCAACCCGGAAGTGTTCGATTATCTCAATACGATTAATTAACTATAATGTCTTCTTCCAATGAACTTGTTGAAAACAATAAAGCAGTCAATAAAAGTGTTGTTTAAAAATCCCTATTATTGGTTGCGACACAATAGAATAAGCGTAACATCTGAAATAGGAAAGAACACGTTTCTAAAAAACTGTACAATAGGGAAGTGGTGTTTCATTGGAGGTAATGGCACATTCAACAACACGGAAATTGGAAACTATACTTGTATTGCCCCTTCTTGTCAGATAGGAGGTATGGAACATTCATATTGGAAGGCTTCCATTTCTCCTAAATTAAGTGACGAATGTATTTCTGATAGGGTTACTCACATTGGACATGATGTTTGGATTGCTGCAAATTGTATCATCAAACAAGGTGTTACAATAGGGGATGGGGCGGTAATAGGAGCTTGTTCCTTCGTGAATAAGGATGTTCCGCCTTATGCAATAGTGTTTGGTTCTCCTGCAAAAATCCACAAATACAGATTTGATGAGACCACGATAAATCGTTTAAACGAATCCCATTATTGGGAGGTTGAGCCACAAAAAGCCAAAAGCATCCTTAGCAAGATAGAAGTTAGTATTAAAGACAACAGTGAAAGAGGTTAATCGCTGTAATATGTCCTCCAATTCGATGTCACAGATATTTTACACCTCCCAGCCCACCACGAAAATTTTGTTATTACTATTGAGTTAAGTTGAGGGAGGAACTACATCGTCATTTGGCTTTATGAAAGGATTAGTATGGACGTATCGAATGGTGGTTTGTATTGGCTTGGTGGCGTTGCTATGTAGTTGCAATAAAGTGCTTGTGCGCCATACTGCGGTACAAACAATTAATCCGATACAATTTGGGTTAAAGAAGGCAAAGACCGGAGAGGAACGTTATTATGTCTTGCAACGAACTCATGAAGAGGCACGACGTTTGGGTGTGGGGGTGTCGTATGCGGGCATCAAAGAGATACATGTAGAGATTCCTTCTAACCCACATTCCATTCCGCTCAGCTGTTATACTGATTTTGCCGGTGCGACAATCACGGTGGAAAACAAACAAAAGAATGTTTCTTTGTTTTCACTGTCGGCCGATTTGACTTCGGTTGAAGTGAAGGGTAATGAAATAGACAACCATGATTTTTCCCAAAATCCCGTTTTGGGGATAGGGAATAAGCTGTTGGTTATCAAAGATAAAACTCCATGGGTCGAGAATAGGATTGGGCATGACTACGGTGCGACCCGAAAAGACATCATGTTAGTGAAAGATGGTAAAAGTGGACATGGCCCAGTGCAGAGTTATTGTACATCTGTCTCATGTCCGGAGTGTTCGTATCGTGATGTGGATGTGTCTGATAAACTGATAATCAAGAATGTTGTTTTTAATAGGACGGAGAACTCATCCCATATAACCCGTTTTGTCAAAATTGAGAATCAATATAATGTTGAATTATCGAACATTACAATAAACACGCCGGATGGCTCTGGGTTGTATCGCGACAGGGCTATCTATATTGTAAATTGTTCGGATGTTGTCTTTACCGGCATTACCATTAATGGGACATATTCCTTGACAGAAACATATGGATATGGCATATCACTGGATAATACATACAATGTCAGTTTTTTTGATTTGTATGCCCGAGGCAATTGGGGTGTGTTTGGAAACAACAATGTCCATAAGGCTTTCCTGAAAAACTGTGATATCAACCGTTTCGATATTCATTGCTATGGAAAGGATATAAGTTTTGAAGACTGTAATTTTGTCAACCTATACAATCAGTTCTCTTCGGTTTACGGTTTGGTTTCTTTTACGAATTGCAACTTCTCGAATTTCACGCCTATACTGATGGGCCGTTCCTACAATGCCTATACCGCATACGATGTCCGTTTCGAGAAATGCTCATTTAATTTGGACAAAAAACATAATAGTATCATTAACTTTTCGGGGTTTACAACTGAAGAAAACAAAAGAACGGAATTAAAAGAAAAATGCTTGCCCAATGTTACAATGTTGGATTGTCGAGTGAATTTGGCTGAAGGGATGAAAAAGTGGTATGTTTACAATACCAAAAAGACCAAAGACTACGAAGGTCGTTTTTCCCATATTTCAGAAGTAAAAATAGAAGGACTTTCGACAAATAGAACGTCTGCGACCATGGAGGTTTTCAGCAAAAACATCGAAACGGTGAATAAAGTGCAAGAGTGTAGATAGGCAAATTTGTTGAATGTAATAGAATGTAGTCATACTAGGTCAAAGAAAAACACACAAACACACAATGCTCACCATCATCTGCCCCATCTACAACGAGGAGAAATACATCGCCCGTTGCATTGAGTCCATCATAGCTCAGGACTACCCCAAAGACGATTTGGAGGTCCTCTTCGTGGACGGCATGAGCACCGACCGCACTAGGGAAATCATTGCCTCTTATCTGCCGCAATGCCCCTATCTGCGCGTGCTCGACAATCCGCATAAGATTGTACCCTATGCGATGAACAAAGGTATCAGCGAGGCCAAGGGCGACATCATCATGCGCCTGGATGGCCATTCGTTGTACCCCTCAAACTACTTTTCAGAGTTAGTAAAATGGCATGCCAAACTGCCCGAAGCCTGGAATATCGGTGGGGTATGCGAGACCAAAGTCGTAAATAGTAATAAGACATCCGAAGCCATCGCCAAGGTGATGAGCGACAAATTTGGCGTGGGCAACAGCACTTTCAGAACAGGCTCCGATAAGGAGTATCTTGAAGTGGATACGGTTCCTTTTGGTTGCTATAAATCGTTTGTTTTTGATAAGATTGGCCTCTATAATGAAAAACTGGTCAGGGTACAGGACATTGAGTTGAATAAGCGATTGACTCATGCGGGTGGAAAAATCTACATGGTGCCCTCCATACATTGTACTTACATTCCAAGAGACAATTATAGGGACTTCTTCGAAAATCGTTTCCAGACCGGCTATTGGGTAATCAAGACTTGTTTCATCACTCACACAACAAAGAACCTCGGATTAAGGCATTTTATTCCCGCTGGGTTTGTGATGGCTTTGCTGTTGCCCTTATTGTTAGGATTTCTATGGTGGCCTTTGTTTTTGGTTTCACCTTTTGTGGCGTTGTTGTACTTAGGCTGCATGACGATGCGGTCCATACAGATAAAAGATGAAAAGACTTCGGTTTGGCATTTGTTGAAAGCATTTTGTTGTATTCATTTCAGTTACGGAATGGGTTCCATAAAAGCGTTAATAGACGGCATATTTAAAAAAGAAAAACCATGACTTGGTGGATTTATCTCATTATTACGGCACTTCTTTTTGCTGCCGAACTTATTTATTTTAGAATCGCCGACAAATTCAATATTATCGACAAGCCAAACCTGCGTTCGTCGCACACCCACATCACTTTACGCGGTGGGGGCATCATCGTTTTGTTCGGTGCCTGGCTATGGGCGGCATTCTTTGGATTGCAGTATCCATGGTTTATGATGGGTTTGACGGCTATCGCCATTATCAGCTTCATCGACGATGTCCATTCCGTTCCCAACTGGGCGAGGCTCGTCGTTCAGTTCACGGCCATGTTCCTGATGTTCCAGGAGCTGGGCATCTTACAATGGAACATGTGGTGGGCGGTGCTTATCGCTTGGATTGTCTGCGTGGGCATCATCAACGCCTACAACTTCATGGATGGCATCAACGGCATCACGGGGGCTTATTCCTTGGCGGTGCTATTGCCGCTGCTTTATGTCAACAGCAAGGCCCCATTCATCAACATACCTTTCCTTATCGTCACGGGCCTGGCTATCCTGGTGTTTTGTTTCTTCAACTTCCGCAAGAAAGCCAAATGCTTCGCCGGTGATGTGGGAGCTATCGGCATCGCCTTTATCCTTATTTTTGCGGTAGGCAGACTCATGGTAGCGGAGAACGACCTTACTTATATCGTGTTCTTCACCATCTACGGTGTCGATACCGTGCTCACCATTTGTCACCGTATCCTTCTGCACGAGCATCTGGGCGAAGCGCATCGCAAACATGCCTATCAAATCATGGCCAACGAGCTTAAGATACCGCATGTGGCGGTTTCAAGCTTATATATGGTGCTGCAGTTGCTCGTCTCTTTCGGAATGATCCTGCTGCCGATGAAGCACTGGGTTTATATGTGCATCGTGTTTGCCATCTTTGGTAGTGCCTATCTGTTGTTCATGTGGAAATACTACCATCTGCATGAAGAATACCTCAAATCCAAAAGCAATGAAAATCACCCAACAGCTTCTTGACTCGTTAACCGAACAAGCCAAGGCCTCGCCCCGTTTGAGGATGAACCACGACTTGCGCAATTCCGACAAGGATCAGTCGCAACGGATGCTGAATGCCATAGAGCCGGGGACCCATGTTCCCGTCCACCGTCATCCGAAGACCTCTGAAACCATCATCATCCTTCGCGGCCATGCCACGGAAGTGTTCTTTGACGCCACGGGGCGTGTCGTTGAAGAGACCGTCGACCTCAAGCCGGGAGGGGAGTGCGTCGCCATCAACGTACCTATGGGGAAGTGGCATACCATCCACCCCTTGGAGTCGGGGACGGTGATCTTGGAGATGAAGGAAGGGGCTTATGAACCAATGCGGAAAGAGGATATGATGGAATAGAGGAAACAAATCTTTCGTAAATCTATCGTAAATTATTGCTTCGCCTTATCTTCGATGGCGGAGGTTTTTTTGAACACGGATTGGCACGGAAGAAGGTTGGGAATTGATAATTGAGAATTGATAATTGATAATTGAGAATTATTGGGGATTTGGCTGTGGGGAGGTTGATTTTTTGGGAAACAAATCTTACGTAAATCTATTGTAAATTTTTGCTTCGCCTTATCATCGATTTTGGCGGAGCGTTATATGGAATGAGTTTTCGGCGGCCTGTCATTATCGGACGGCCGCTGTTTGGAAAAGAAGCAAATGTTGGCAAACCAAAAGACTTGCGGGACTTCGGTTTTTTGTATATTTTTGCAGCAAATAATAACCTACTATGTGCACGAGGACAATAAAAATCAACGATACGCTGATAGAACAGGTGAGACCTAGCTTTCCCGATGACGAGGCGTTGCAATCTTGGCTGGAGCAGCAGCTTGAAGATGCTCTTATCCAGTTTGCTGCGAAAAAGCATCCTACTCCGCCCTGTTCCTACACCAATGAGGAGATGTATGCCATCGTAAAGCAGCGCCTTCAAAATCTTGAAAACGGTACCTCCAATCTCATTGACGGAGAAGACGTGTTTGCACAAATACAATCCCGTTATGGCTTTAAAGCATAAATGGCTTGATGAGGCACAAGCGGAATTAAACGAGACCGTAGATTATGTGTTTCGTGAGTTTGGGGAACGAGCTGCCGAAGGCGTGTATGCTGAGTCAAAAGATTGTGTCCAAAGGTTGACACAGTTTCCAGAGATGGGAATGCGGTATAAGGATCTTCTCTTTAAAGGAAACGAAGTGAGGGTTTTTCGGATGCGGAATTCGTCAATCATTTATTGTCACGATAATGAAACGATTTTCGTGCTTTCTTTTTGGAATAATCGGTGTGACGATTCCAAAATTGAGGAAGTGTTGGCAGAACGTGAATGATTAATGCTCGCCGACGGCATGACGGAGTTTGTGGAGTGCTGCCCTGGGCGGGTGCTTACGGGGCTAGTGGGGAGGATCATGAAGGGGTAGAGGAACACGGATTGAATTGAGAATTGAGAATTGAGAATTGAGAATTATTGGGGATTTGGCTGTGGGGAAGTTGATTTTTTTTGGAAACAAATCTTACGTAAATCTATCATAAATCTTTGCTTCGCCTCGTCTTCGATTGCGGCGGAGTGTTATATGGAACGAGTTTTCGGCGGCTGGTCCTTATTGGGCCTTCTGGAGAGTTGAGAGTGTAGAGTTTAGAGTTGAGAGTCAGTGGTAAGTGTAGGGTTTAGAGTTGGAATCTTGCGGTGATGGAAAAATATGTGTACTTTTGCCAATTGAAATCAAAAGATATAGCAATGTGTACGATTACAGTTAATGTTGATGAGGCAATGCTGAAAGAGATGGATCCCAATCTTTCAGACAAGACGGCCATCCGCAAATGGGTACAGCAGTTGATAGACTTGCGCATTCAGCAGATGGAGCTTGAAGATAATGAGACGATGGACTTGGAGGAGGCTCGTGCAATGCTCCATGAGACTATCAGAAAGGTTTATGCTGAAGGATGAATTACGTAATCAGAAAACGTTGTTTTGCGAAGATAAATACGTTTTATCGTAACGTGTCAAAGAAGTATATGCATACATACTCTGAGGAGTTAATGCATAAGAACGCTGATGATGCTGTTGATGCCATGTACCAAATAGAACGCTCACTTCTTAGACGAGAGCCCATATTAGTCCGTTGGGAAGGCTATCACATGGCCAATACCGATAAATGGTATTTTGCTTATACTATTGACGGCGAAACCGTCACTGTAGTGGATGCCTGCCACGCGCAGAATATGCATGAAAAGTGATTAAAGGAGACAAACGCTTTGCGTTCAGCATAGATAAATCTGACGTGAATCTATCATAAATTTTTGCTTCGCCTTATCTTCGATTGCGGCGGAGCGTTATATGAAATTAATCTTGAGCGGCCTGTCCTTATCGGACGGCCGCTTTTTTTGTGGTATTCAGGCTTTTGCCGTACCTATGAGCGAGTAAGTCGTGTGTCGAAGACACACACTCCTGTTTACCCCATACGCAGTGTGGGGGAGTAAAAGGTAGGCTATCGCCTATCCTCAGCGTGTCGGAGACACGCTACATCACGCACTGAGCGGATAAGCCATCTGCTCTAACAAGAAGAGTGCTACAACACAAACCCATAAAGCAGGAGTGTGTCCAATAGCGCAGGAGATTGCGGATTCCGCCTTCGCGGAATGAGAGTCCGCAATGACGGCAAGGGGCGTGTACGTAGTACTAAGGCGGAAGTTTCTCATGAGGTTCTCCCAGACCGGGCTTGCCAAGGACCGACCAGGATGGGCGCGCGGGGCACGGCCAAAATGCGGTGGGGCGACCCAGGTTATTTCCACGGCAGACCCGGGTCTGCCGTGGAAATAACCTGGGTCTGCCCACGGGCAGATATGGGTCTTTTTTTCGGGTGTCCGAATAGCATGAGTTTTTTCAAAAAAACACTGGATTTTTCCAAAAAAAACCATTATCTTTACGCGCTTTTTTTTATTCACATTTCTAATCTATTTAAGGTATGAACAAGTTCAACAATTCACTAACCATCCAAGACCAGCTCAAGTTCTTGATAGACAATCTCGAACAGGATGCTGGTCCGTTCACCACCGATGAAGGCCGCAAGGCCCGCTACCACAGCCTCCTGGTCGAGATCAAACAGATTAACCTCATCATGAGACGCAACATCCAACTCATCCAGGACAACACCGTGCTGTTTCCTTCTTCGTCGCTCTTCAAGACCGACTTTCTCACCCCCAAGGATCTGCTGAAGACCTGCCAAGAGCTGTTTCGCGACAACCCGCTGGTACCCAGCCGTCTCATCCGCGCCATCGATGAACTCCGCGACTTGCTTCAGGAAGCCCATTCCTGTCTCGAGAGTCCCACCCCGCAGAAGATGACCGTGTTCTACGATGTGCTCTGGGACAAGTTCTGCACCAAGAAGTGGCCCGATATGCAGCGCCAGTTCCTGTCGCACACCATCGCCTGCCTGCCCCTCTCTCCCTACTCGCGCCAGCGCGCCATCAACCTCCACCTCAACGAGACCCTCGATGCCCTCAAGGCCCATCCCATCGCCTCCCACGTCGAAGGCGACGGCGAACTCTTCGACGAGATCAGCCTCGACGGCCAACTCGTCCCCTCTGTCATCGCCCCTATCCTCTACAACTACCGCCACGAACTCAAGAACAACAAGCGTGTCTATGAGTTCTTCTGCCTTTTCATGTGCTACCAGCTCCTGCTCGCCGAACGCGACAAGAGCGGCAACCGTCGCGCCAGCGACAGCCAACACGCCCTCGAGACCTGGCTCCTCGGCCTCGGCCACAAGCTCAAAAAAGCCGTCGACCCCACCTATGCCGACAGCTTCGACGAACTCATCGTCAGCCTCTGCCGCCAGTCTGACCTGGCTCAGGCCTTCATGAAGGGCACCCTCAACGAGCCCTTCAACGTCAAGCTCGCCTATAACCTCTTTGGCATCATGAACGACAACGGCGTCTTCATCACCCGCGCCGTGGCACCCATCCGCAAGTGCCTTACGGAGAAGCGTGCCGACGAGTACTTCAAGTACTATCTCTACAAGGCCTACGGCAGCTACACGTCGGAGCTGTCCGATGCCCTGCTCGCGGTGGCACAGATTATTATTGACGAGTGGAAGCGGTAGTTATTTTGGAATGAGGTTCCCGCTTCGCGGGAATGGAGTGGTATATTGTATATCTTGACGGCGGACAGATAAGATCTATGTTATTATAGACTTTACAGGCCGCCGTCTTTTATAAATAATCGATCACTCCATTCCCGCCGTCAGGCGGGAACCTCACAGTCCCATGAAGCCCCGTGAGAATGGATGATGGAACGTAACGTGATTTCATCATCCATTTTTTATTTTATTGTGAAACAAGGTTTTATGCAGTCTCCAAAAATGATGTGTCGATGATGTTGCCCAAGTCTTGACACGTATTACCCGTTGACTATTTTTGCCTCGCTTTTCTCGAGAAACAGCGTACTGGGAATAATGAATAAATAATTAATCAAAATGAAAAGAATTATTTTCGGCATCATCAAGGATGCCACCCAAGTGCAACAGTTCGACAAGAAGAACGGCGAGACCAACGTGAAGTGTGTCCTCCACATCGTGGCCCCTGGCGACGAGCCCTATCCCGAGGAGCTGGCGGTGACGGTGTGCGGCGGTCTCACCCTCTACGCCGCTGCTGTGGGCAGCCCCGTGGCAGTGGAGTACGTTGTCCGCGTGTTTCCCTTCACGAAGAACGGCAAGACCATGTACGGCAATGATGTCTACGCCACCGACATCAAGCCTTGGGAGCCATGAGACCTAGGTCGCACACGCCCACGCTCGTGCTCACCCGCGTGCAGTTCTATGAGGACTGCACCGTGGGGCGGCTGAGTGACGCGCAGGGCCGACTACTCTGCATGACCCTCGAGTCGCGTTGGCATGACAAGGGACATCGGCACGAAGCGTCACTGCCCTCGTGCATCAAGGCGGGCGACTACTACATGAAGTATCATTTCGATGCATCGTTACGTTATCCCTGCTGGTGCATGAGTGGCAGGCTGAGGCACAAGGCCCGCCTCTGTTTCCTCGCCAAAGACGGCTCGGTGGCAACGCACACCATGGGCGACATCCTGCTGGGCTACCTCAGTCCCGTGGGCGATGGGGAGCAGCACTTCGACGGAAGGCTCTACCGTCCCGTGGAGGCCTACGAACGCCTGCGCGACTACTACTACGCACTGCGCGCCAACCACGGCGACTTCCTCCTGCGGGTGGAGCCCACCCCAGAGCTGGTGACGATTCTGCCCGCGGTGGAGGCGCCAACGGTCAGGCCTGAGCAGTTCCATTTTGAGGATTACATTTTGCAAACGCTGTAGGTACTGGACTTACGCCCTTGCCCTCATCGCGGGCACAGACCCGCGATCCCTTGCGCTGAAGGGTCTCCCTATCGCTTAGGAGATCGCGGATGTTCCTCCGCGATGAGGGCAAGCGGTGGGTTTTGTCCTGGGTATTAAACCATCAAATTCAATACACTATGTCTAAAATTTTGGTTAAGGCTCAACAACAGCCTGTCTTTAATCTGAATGGTACTGGTACTACTGGTCTGGCATACGTGTTGCGCCCTGTGCGCTACACCACCATGAATGCCGACGACATCGTCAACTATTGTGTGGCCAACTCTGTTGTGCCGAAGACCTACTTGAGCGCGGCGATGATTGCCTTTGCGCAATGCATCCACAACTTCCTGCTCAACGGCCACTCGGTGGAGTTCCCCAACCTGGGCATCTTCTCCCTCACCTCGAGCGGCATCTCGGAGGCCGATATCAACAAGGTGGGCATGGAACAGCTGCACAAGCTCAACGTGCGCTTCCTGCCCTGCACCGAGCTCAAGGCCGAGGTGGAGGCCGTCACCCTCGAGTTCGACGGCATCTACGACATCGCCGGTGAGGTGGTGGTGGGCGACCGCGGCGACGGCAACGTGAAGTCTTACAAGTACTACAAGAAGGTGCGTCGCGGCTCTTCGACGAGCTCAGTGACCCATGGCTCCGGTGCTTCGACGGGCTCAGCATCCGTCGCTTCTGTGGTCGAAACCCGTGACGAGGAGGACGAGGCATGAGCCCTCGTCTGAGCAAGGCCGTCCAGTATGTCCTCATCGGGGGCATGCTGGCGGCCGGACTGGCCCTGATGGCGCTCAAGGCGGTGCTGCCTCCCGACGAGCGTAGCATCGACGCCATCATCGTCCACTGCACCGCCACACCACCTGGAATGAAGGTGACGGTCGACGACATCGACCGCTGGCACAAGGCGCGTGGATGGAAGGGCATAGGCTATCATTATGTAGTTGACTTGGAAGGGAAGGTGCATGCGGGGCGTCCCCTCGACCAGACGGGCGCACACTGCTTGGGGCACAACGCCCACAGCATCGGGGTGTGCTACGTTGGCGGTCTCGACGCGGAGGGACGTCCTGCCGACACGCGCACGCCCGAGCAGAAGGAGGCCATCCGCAAGCTCATCGGCATGCTGCAAAAAAAGTATCCCAGTGCGAAAGTCTATGGCCACCGTCACTTCAACAACACAGCCTGTCCCTGCTTCGATGCCGACAAGGAGTATGCTGAACCTTGAAAGCATGGCCGCTGAAGGCATGTCATCCCAGCGAGGGCGTGCGAGGGGCTTGGGATCTATGCCTTTAGTGGCCATGCTCCTGATACTCCTCCTCTCGGCTTGCCACGGCAAGCGCAAAACACTCGAGACCATCAACCTGTCGCAGCGGTATGGGGTGCAGATGCAGTATTACGACACCTTGTGGCAGACGCTGAGTCTCAGTCTCGACGGCCTCACGGTGGAGTGGCAGGCCGACAGCATGCGAGGCGTCTTCGTCCGTGCCCAAGCGGATTATGCCGAACTGGGCACGCAGCGGCGGAAGCATACTGAGGTTCACACCGAAGTGCGGCACCGCGACACCTTGGCGAGCTGTCAGGAAAGTGTCGAGCCTGCATCGCCGTCAGGAGCAACAAGCAGAGTGGGCTATGCCTGGCTGTTACTGCTCCTCTTGCTTGCCGCGGTGTTGGCCTATGTGGGATTCCGCCAGTGGCGGCCGCGCTGGTGGAGTTAATTGAAGGTACTGGGGAAAAAGCGGATCCAGCTGAGGCTGAGTCCGCTTTTTTTGTGCTTCATCCAGCCGTTTATTTTACTTTTTTTCTTAAAACTAAAATAATTCGCATTTTTATTTTACTTTTGCGGGCGAAAATAAAATAAATCCATGATAACAGTTGAATCATTCCATCCGGGACATTACGAGAGCGGTTACGGTTACAAATATTTTGTACCTGAAAAGATTAATGATGAGTGGGTGTGGAATTCGCCTGATATTAACCAGTTGCTTGAAAAAGCGGCAGTTAAACTGGGTATGCTCAATTCTTTTGCCCATCTTGTCCCTAACCTTGACCTGTTCATTCAACTCCACGTGACCAAAGAGGCTGTGGTCTCAAGTCGTATCGAAGGAACACAAACAAAAATGGATGAGGCATTGCTGCCTTTGGAGGAGGTTCAACCTGAGCGCCGCAACGATTGGAAAGAAGTCAACAACTACATCAATGCCTTAAACAATGCCATAGAAGAATTACAGACGTTACCCATCTCTTCAAGACTAATTAGGAAAACTCACAAACAACTATTGGAAGACGTAAGGGGGGAACATAAAATGCCTGGCGAATTTCGTACTAGCCAAAACTGGATTGGAGGAAATGCCATTGCTGATGCGAAATTCATTCCTCCCCACGATATGTATGTTCAAGAATTGATGAGTGATTTGGAATACTTTCTCAATAATGATGATATCAAAACACCTGCTTTGATAAGGATTGCCATTGCCCATTATCAATTTGAGACCATACACCCATTCCTTGACGGTAACGGACGCATTGGACGATTGCTGATTACCTTATTTCTGGTAAAAGAAGGAGTCTTGGATATGCCGCTGCTTTATTTGTCAACCTATTTTGAGAAAAACAAAAATCTCTATTATGACAATTTAAGCAATGTACGCGATAAAAGCGATATGCTTCAATGGATTAAATATTTTTTGGTGGGTATTGAACAAATTGCGTCAAAATCAGCGGAAACATTATCAACAATTATTGATTTCAAAGAGAAAACCGAAGATGCAATTAGAAGTTCTTATGGACGAAGAAGTACTCATGCCATCATGCTGCTCCATTCTCTTATGAAAAACCCATATGTAACGTCTGAAAAAGCTTCAACGATTTGTGCCTTATCCTACAAAGCGGCCAATGATTTAGTGAAAAAACTACAAACTGACGGATATTTGATTGAAACAACAGGCCAAAGCCGTAACAGGATGTATGTGTTTCAACCCTATTTGGATCTTTTTGAATAAGGATACGAAAGTAAAATAGAGCACCTTGTTATTTTACTTTTACCATTTAAAGTAAAATAAGAGCTCCAATTATTTACCGAAAGTAAAATAAGCAACCTTGTTATTTTACTTTTTGGCTCGAAAGTAAAATAAAACCATCGAAATGGCTTACTTTGGTGTTCCTGCATAGGGCGTGAGCGTAGCACAAGGGCGGCAGTGTCTCTTTGTGGTCTCCCAGATTGGGCTTGCCAAAGACCGACCGGGTAGGGCGGGAAGGCGTGGCCGACATGGGGGAGGAGCGGTTGCCAAGTGCGGCAGGCCCTTGATGTCGGCCTTGATCCTTCGGTTCCTTCCTATCAAGAGGAAGGAACGAAAGCATAGCCCCGCAATCACATAAAGCGGGTATGAGTCCCCATAGCGCAGGGGATCGCGTTCCGCTTTCACGGAATGAGGGTTCCTCCGCGATGAGGCTTTTGGGAGTGAGTGTAATACAAAGGCAGAAGTGTCTCATGACAGTCTCTCAGACAGTTGGTTCAGAAAGGTAGGAGATCGCGGATCGAGTCCGCGATGACGGTATGGGGAGAAAAAAAGAGAAGGAATAAAACATCTATTACCTTTTTCTTTATTTTTGCTCCCGTAAAAACAAAAGAACACCTTTATGGAACGCAAACGCATTTACCTCTGCCTCGCCCACATGAGCGAAGCAGGCCTCGAACAGAAATACATCCAGGAAGCCTTCGACACCAATTGGGTGGTGCCGCTGGGCCCCAATGTCAACGGGTTTGAGGCGGATTTGGAAGCGTTTGTGATGAATAGAAAAAGAGTTGTTGCCTTGTCATCATGCACGGCAGCTTTACATTTGGCTTTACTTCAACTTGGCGTTGGTCAAGATGATGAAGTGCTGTGTCAATCGCTCTCTTTTTGTGCTTCGACTAACCCCATTGCTTATTGTGCGGCAACCCCTGTCTTCATCGACAGCGAGAAGGACACTTGGAATATGGATCCTGTCCTGCTAGAGCATGCTATTCTTGATCGTTTTGCCAAAACGGGTCGTAACCCCAAGGCTATCATTGTCGTTGATTTATATGGCATGCCCGCAAAATGGGATGAGATAGAAGAAGTGGGAAGGAAATACGACATCCCTATCATTGAAGATGCTGCCAACGCCCTAGGCTCCCACTATGACGGCAAGCCGTGTGGCGTCTTTGGCAATATTGGTACGTACTCCTTCAACGGCAATAAGATTATCACTACTAGTGGAGGAGGGGCACTAATTTGCGACGATGAGGAAACTAAAAAGCGTACTGTCTTCTTGGCTACCCAAGCCCGTGAGAATGCACCTTATTACCAACACGAGGTCATAGGTTTCAATTACCGTTTGAGCAACATTTGTGCTGGTATCGGTCGCGGACAGATGACGGTGCTTGACGATCATATCCGTCATCATAGACACCTTCACGAATTGTATCTGGAATTGTTGGGTAAGGTAGAAGGCATCACTATTCAAGACAACCCTTCTGCGAAGTTCGACAGCAACTTTTGGTTAACCACAATTACCCTTGACCCTTCCATCCATGTAAGAGGGCAAGAAAGCCTGCATCCGCATTATTCCGACTGCGAGCCCAACGATAATGTGGAAGCCTTGCGCGTCATCCTTGACCAGGCAGGCATCGAAGCCCGTCCGCTGTGGAAACCCATGCATAAACAACCGGTTTACAAGAATGCGCCTGCATACGTCAATGGCATTTCCGAGGCGCTCTTCAAGGTGGGGATGTGCCTGCCGAGCGGGCCGTATGTCACGGACGACGATGTCCACTACATCGTCAACTGCATCAAAGAGGCAATTTTATAATATGGTAAAATCCAGCCTCCCATGTCATGCCAACGTGAGCCTGTGCGTGAGCGGGCATCTATGGGAGGCGCTACAAAGAAACATTAATTGAAAGACTCAACAAATGAAAACCTATTGGGTCTATATGATGCAAAGCACCAACGGGAGGGCCTTATATACGGGTGTCACTAATAATCTTGACAGGCGTGTTAGGGAGCATAAAGAAGGTGGCGGATCTGCTTTTACTTCAAAATATAAGTGTCATAAGTTGGTATACTATGAAGATTTTGGGTTGATAGATCAAGCGATAGTAAGAGAAAAGGTGATAAAGAGTTTATCTAGGGTAGAAAAAGAAAGGCTAATAGATACTATGAATCCTGAAAGAAAAGACTTATTTGAGCAGTAAGTTTAGCCTCCTATGTCATTCCAACGTGGACTTGTGGGAGAGCGGGAATCTATAGGAGGTGGCAAAATAAGTATAGACCATGTGAAACGGTTTCAGGAAGCATAGATCCCAAGCCGTCGCACAGGCCAGCGTAGGGATGACATGCTTCCTGAAGCCAGTTTAAATCATGGAGAAATCCAGCTGCACATGTCATTCCAGCAGAGGCATGTGGGAGAGCGGGGAATCTATGGGCAGCGGGATGTAAAGAGGAATCTATGGAAGGCGGTACAAAAGGTATAGGCACTAGTTGACGGCCTCAGCAGCTATAGATCCCAAGCCTTTGCCCACTGGCCTCCGCAGGGATGACATAGCTGTTGAGGCCTGTACCGGCGTTGGGATGACATGCTTCCTGAAGCCAGTTTAAATCATGGAGAAATCCAGCTGCACATGTCATTCCAGCAGAGGCGTGTGGGAGAGCGGGAAATCTATGGGTAGCGGGATGTAAAGAGGAATCTATGGGAGGCGATCCAATAGGCTAAAACCATTAAAGGGCGGCCTCAACAGCTATAGATCCCATGCCTTTGCCCACGTGCCTTCGCAGGGATGACATACCTGTTGAGGCCTGCACCGGCGTAGGGATGACATGCTTCCTGAAGCCTGCACTACTGGACGGCTCTTGAAGCCATAGATCCCAAGCCGTCGCACAGGCCAGCGTAGGGATGACATGACTTCAAGAGCCTGCTACTGTCATTTATAGGGAATTTATAGGGATGACATACCTGTTGAGGCCTGCACCGGCGTTGGGATGACATGCTTCCTGAAGCCTGTACTACTGGACGGCTCTTGAAGCCATAGATCCCAAGCCATCGCACAGGCCAGCGTAGGGATGACATGACTTCAAGAGCCTGCTACTGCCATTTATAAGGATGACATAGTTGTTGAGGCCTGAACCATTCAGATGACATGCTTTCTGAAGCCTTTTTTTGCTTTTTCTTTTTTTCTGGCTTGCCCAATCGCTTTATTTATTACCTTTGCGCATTATTTGTATACCCTCGAAAAGTCATACAATCGAATATCAATTAAATACATCAACATGGAAGAAAAAAAGAGACTCTTTGAAGAATTTCCACCCGTGACGACTGAAGAATGGGAAGCCGTCATCGAGAAGGACCTCAAAGGGGCAGATTACAACAAAAAGCTGGTTTGGCGTACGGCCGAAGGCTTCAACGTGAAGCCCTACTATCGTGCCGAGAACCTGGCCGACATTCCCTGGACGGGTCAGAACCCCAATGAGTTCCCCTACGTCCGTGGCAACAAGGCCGAAGGCAACGAATGGCTCGTCCGTCAGGACATCACCGTGAAGGACGTGCATGAGGCCAACAAGATCGCCCTCAACGCCATCAGCCGCGGCGCCAACAGCGTCGGATTCAAGCTGGAGTACGACAAGCCTTACGACACCATCGCCATCTCGACGTTGCTCAACGGCATCGACCAGAAGGCTGTGGAGATCAACTTCTACAACAACAAGTACCACCTGCCCATCCTCGAGATGCTGTCGAAGATCCCGGACATCAAGGGTTCGCTCAACTATGACCCGCTGACGCGTTACCTGCGTCGCGGCACCTGGTTCGTGACCGAGAGCACCGACATGGAGCTGGGTTACATCATGGTGAAGGCCGACATGCATCGGCGTCAACGGCCACGTGTTCACCAACGCCGGCGCCACCATCGTTCAGGAGATGGCCTTCAGCCTCGCCGTGGGTGCCGAATACCTCGACAAACTCACCGAGAAAGGCCTCACCATCGACGAGATTGCACCCAAGATGCGCTTCAACCTCGCCATCGGACAGAACTATTTCATGGAGCTGGCCAAGCTGCGTGCCTACCGTCTGCTGTGGGCCAACATCGTGAAGGCCTACGGTGGCAAGGAAGAGAACGCCAAGATGCACATCCATGCTACCAATGCCGAGTTGGGCATGAGCCTCTACGATGCGTATGTCAACATGCTGCGTACCACCACGGGTACGATGTCAGCTGTCCTCGGTGGCGTCGACTCGTTCACCGTGATGCCGTTCGACACGCCGTTTGAGATCCCCACGGACTTCGCCGACCGTATCGCCCGCAACCAGCAGCTCATCCTCAAGGAAGAGGCCCACTTCGACAAGGTGGCCGACCCCGCCGCAGGTTCCTACTACATC
>CACXIM010000003.1 GCA_902767725.1 uncultured Bacteroidia bacterium
GTCATGCCCCGTAGGGGCTGTCTTTTAATTGAAACGCCTGATTTCCTGTCGTTACCTTACCCCGTAGGGGTTTTCTTTTTCTTTGTTATTCCATCTCGCGAAACACATATTTTTCATCATATTCGATTCCAAATAATTTCAAGAATGAAACATATTCGTCTCTGAATGAGTGTTTGGCGTGATGAATTTCTTGATTCTGAATGTACTTTACAACATTATCCATTTGTGACTTGCCATAAGAAAAGGCTCCAAAACCTTCTTGCCATGCAAATTGGCATCTGACAAATTGTTTTTCTTTAATCCACAATGATGAAGCTCTTTTCACTTCCAGCACTAATTCCGATATGGCTTGTTTGGGTGAAAGACTCACCAAGATGTGGATATGGTCGCTCATCCCGCCAATTGCATAAACTTTGTGGCCTCTGTTCGCAATCAAGCCGATGATGTATTGGTAAAGCTCTTGTCTCCATGATTTGTCGATGACGGCATCGCGGTATTTTACTGCGAAGACCAAATGGATGTAAATCTGATTGTATGTGTTTGCCATCTTAATAGAAAACCCCTACGGGATAGTGTCGTTAATGTAATGTGGGTGCTTGTTGGTTATGAAAAGAAAACCCCTACGGGGTAATTGTATTGTGTTGATGGTTGTTTGTTATTGAAAGGGAACCCCTACGGGGTAATTATAATGTATTGATGTTTGTTTGTTATTAAAAGGGAACCCCTACGGGGTATCTCCTTCAAAAACAATCCGACTAAGCTGTTTCTTGTCGAAAACGCGATTAGCCACTTCCAGGATGTCCTCCGCGCTAACGGCTTCCACCTTTTGTATGATGTCATCCATGTATTCGATTTCCTCTCCCATGATGAGCGAACGTGTCGCACTCAGCAGCTCGTTCATGCCACTTTCGTAGCTCAATGCCACTTGCCCGATGAGTTGCTGTTTGGCATGATGCAGTTGCAAAGTACCTAACTTTTGTGTGCAGAGCTTGTCCAATTCCTTATGGACCAACTCGATGGCGCGTTCAAGCGAGTCGGGGTCGACACCCATGTATACGTTGATGAGACCGACATCGGAATAGGCTGTGTATTGCGACTCGATGCTGTAAGCGAAGCCGTATTTTTCGCGGATGTTCAGGCCGAGACGCGAACTCATGGCTGGACCGCCGAGCACGTTATTGAGCATGACGATGGGCATGCGCATGGGACTGCTGAACTCGGGAGCAATGTTGCCTATGATGCAGTGGCTCAAGTGGTTGCTGCGCTTGTCGATGCGACTCTCGGGTCTATAGCCTTCGAAGATCTCACGTTTCTTATTAATAAGGTGTTCCGGTTGGCTTCCAAAATATGTCATTGCCATCCGCTCGAACTCCTTGAAGCTGATGTCGCCGATGGAGGCCAAAATCATCTGGTCGGTGCTGTAGTTGTGCGCCATGAAGTCGAGGATGTCCTGACGATGGAATCCTTTTACCAATTCTGTAGTACCCAATATGTTGCGTGCCAAAGGATGTCCTTTGAAAACCATCTCCTCAAACAAATCATAGATCTCGTCGGAGGGAGAGTCCAAGTAGGAGTTGATTTCGTCCAAGATGACTTCCTTTTCCTTTTCTAGCTCATTTTCTGGGAATGTGGAGCGGAAAGCGATGTCGGCGAAGAGATCGAGGCTGCGTTTATAGTGTTGTTTGAGGAAAGTGGCCTGGATGCAGGTCTCCTCCTTGGTGGTGAAGGCGTTGAGGTCGCCGCCCACGTTATCAAGGCAGCTCAAGATATGATAGGCCTTGCGGTTTTGCGTTCCTTTGAATATGGTGTGTTCCACGAAGTGGGCAAGGCCGTTTTCGTGGGCCTGCTCGTCGCGGGTGCCAGTTTCCACCATCAAAATCAGGTGGGCGATTTCGCCTTTTTTCTCCTTGTGTATCAGTCTAATACCGTTGGGAAGGACGGATTCGTTGTATTTGTTTTCCATTCTTGCAATAAAAATCGGCTGCAAAGATACGATAAAGGAAAAACATTATTACATTTGCAGCTACTTTTGATAGAAACACATTAATACTTATCGACATGAAAAAACTGTTATTACTTATCCTATCCGCAATCCTCTGCGTGGGTGGATTTGCGCAAACCGTCATCGACCCGCTTCTCGCCGAAGAGATGAGTCGCCGCGCCGACGATGACTTAATCAAAGTCGTAGTCATCATGAAGTCGCACTACGACCGCAACGAGCTGAACCGTCGTGCCAACTACTTCGTCACCCGTGCCGAACGCCGCGAGTTTGTGGTCAACGAGCTGAAGGAGTTCGCCACGGCCACGCAATACGATCTGCGCCATGCGCTGACTGATATGCAGCGCAACGGAATGACGACGGAACCGACTATCCTCTGGATGGCCAACGCCTTGTATTTTGAAGCGACCAAGGCAGCCATCAACGACTTGGTTCGTCGCAACGACATTGAGTTGATTGGCTATGCCATCGAACGCAATTGGATTCCTGAAGACGAAGTGGCGCGTCCCGCCCCGGCCACCCGCGAAATCACCCAAAATGTGACACAGGTCCGCGCTGACCAGGTGTGGGCTTTGGGCTACACGGGTCAAGGCGTGGTGGTGGCTGTCATCGACACGGGTGTCAACTACAACCACGTCGACTTGGCTGACCACCTTTGGGACGGCGGCACCGAGTTCCCGCACCACGGCTATGACGTGAAAAACAACGACAACGACCCCATGGACGACCATGGCCATGGCTCACACTGCTCTGGAACGGTGTGTGGCGACGGCACGGGACCCTCGCAAACGGGCATGGCTCCCGATGCCACGTTGATGTGTGTTAAGTGCCTAGATTCCAGTGGTAACGGTGGCGCTGAAGCGATTTCGGCGGGTATCCAATGGGCTGTGGAGCATGGCTGCGACATGTTCAGCATGTCGTTGGGCATCTCCAACTCGAGCATCTCCGAACGCACCCTGTTGCGCCACACCTGTGAGGCTGCTTTGGATGCTGGCATCGTGGCCGCTATCGCAGCTGGTAACGAAGGTAGTAGCCAGTGGCAGTTCCCCATCCCGAACAACGTGCGTGTGCCGGGCAGCTGCCCCCCGCCTTACATGGATCCCATTCAGGGCGAGAACCCTGGCGGACAGACTTGCTCGGTGTGCATCGGTGCCGTCGACTACAACGACGCAGCCGCTTACTTCACCTCGCAAGGCCCTGTCACTTGGACCAACACCGAGTTTGGCGATTATCCCTACAACCCTGGCATCGGCCTCATTCGTCCCGATGTATGTGCCCCTGGTGTCGACATCAAGTCGATTAACTATCAGACCAACAATGGCTACACACTGATGAGCGGCACTTCGATGGCTACGCCTTGCGCAGCAGGCTGCATTGCCCTCATGTTGAGCAAAGACCCCAATTTGACACCTGCCGAAGTGTGCCGCATCCTTGAAGAAACGGCGCTGCCCTTGGCCGAGGGTAAAAGCAATGTTTATGGTTTTGGACGTATCGATGTTTTGGAGGCTGTCGAAGCCATTCAGTTAGGCGCCATCAAGTATAACGCCTTCGAAATCAACGACCCTGCAGGAAATAACAACCATAAACTCAATCCAGGTGAATCCGTCACCATGGCGCTTACCCTTGATAATGTGAGCGATGATGTCGTGAGCAATGTCACCGTTGTTCTCTCTACCGATAATCCGAATGTCACCATCACTGATAATGAAGTCCAGTTCCCGAACTTCGCCGCCAACCAAACGCTTACGGTTGAGAATGCTTTTGCTTTCTCGGTCAACGATCAAGTGGTGGCCAGGCAAAAGATAAAGTTTAATGCAGATGTGATGGTCAATGGTGAGCCATTGTCACGCTTTTCTATTAATGTTACAGTTTATGATTATTTGCTTCAATTTGGTGCCTACGCGATATTGAACGACAACAACAACGATGGTCTCCTCGATCCTGGCGAGACCGTCGACCTTCGCCTTATTGTTGACAATAGTGGCAACGAATTGGCACAAATGGTTGTGGGAACCCTTTCAAGTGATTATGACCATATCACCCTCAACGAAACAGAGAAAAGCTTCAGCTCGATTGGCCCGAATCTGATGGGCTATGCCGATTACAGCGTCACCCTAAGTCCTGACGCTCCTGAAGGTTTTGTCATCCCACTCAATCTCACTCTTGTGGATGCCAACGGAAAGGTTACTGAACTGACTTTCAATTGCAAGAATTCTTGCAATGTCATTTTCAATTTACATGCCTATGTCGGCTTTGGATGGCATGGCAACTCTTTGAGTGTGAGCTATTCCGATGGCACACCATCAGAGCAAATGACTATCGGCAACGGCTCTTCTGCTACCTATACCCGTGATTTGAATTCAGGATCAACCATCACCTTGACATGGAATAATGGCCAGTGGCCTCAAGATTGCAGCTTCGAAGTGACCTACGAAGATGGCACGGTTATCTTCCAAAATAGTGGTGGCTTTAGCGGCACACAGACCTTTACCATCAATTGTACGGGTGGCGCTGGTGTACCGGAGTTCTGTGCCCCGATTCGGAATTTGACTTACGAGTTGGAAGGGCTCGATGTGGTGCTGGCCTGGGATGCTCCTGAAAGTGACACACCTGTAAGGTATGAGGTTTATCGCGAAACCGAGCTTTTGGATGTGGTCGAGGGGTTGACCTATACTGATTTTGATGTCGCCGAAGGTTTGTATAATTATTGTGTCTATGCCGTCTACAACGGCTGCCAAAGTGAGTTTGTTTGCACCGAGGTGGAAGTGGCGCAGTGTGGCGCAGTGCGGAATTTGGACTTTGGTCTGAACGACGACCTGTTGCTTACCCTCACGTGGGAAGCTCCAGAAAATCCGACAGGATTGGTTGAATATCAAGTTTATATGGATGGTGAGCAACAAACTTCTACCAACGAGTTGACCTACGCTTTCATTGTTACCGAAGGTGAGCACGACATCGCTGTGAATGCGGTCTTCGGAAACTGCGAGAAGGATGAACATATAGTTGTGTGCATCGTTGGTGCTGTGGAGAATCTGCATTATCTAGGTGAAGGCGCTAATGCCATCATAGCATGGGAACCCATGGAAGGTGTAAGCGGATACGAGGTCTATCTCAATGGTGAGATGGCCGCTACGGTCGAAGAGCCCAGTTATATCGCAGCCCTTGAATCTGGGTTGACAGTGGCCATGGTCAAGCCTGTCGTTGAAGGCTGTTATGCAATCAGCGCCAGCATCGAGATATGCTATTGCGACCCTGTCACGGATTTGGCTTTTGTTGGTCTCAGCGAAGACGGGATGATTTCTTTCGCTTGGAATCCTGTAGATGATGCAGAATCATATAGGGTGTATTGTAATGAGGTACGATATGATATTGAGGATACCTCAATCTCATTTGAGGCTGTTGTAGGTGAGAATACAATCACGGTAGTTGCCATGTCTGTATATGGTTGTGCTTCTGAATATGTAAGTCTCACGCAAATTGTTTGCGCCGCTGTTGATGGTTTCGACTATTCCTTTAACGGCAATGAAGTCACGGTGACTTGGGATGGCGATGCAGAGTCGTATCTCGTTCAACTTGACGGTGATGAAGACGTAACGGTTGAATCCAATGCTTTTACTGCGGTCTTGGATGGCAGCCACAGCATTGAAGTGACTCCTACATGTGAAGATGGTATCGTGCTTCCAGCTCGTTTCGATTTCGAAGTCACCAACACAGCTCCCGAAATCCACGTCACTGATGTGCACGAAGGCTATATCGCGATGGTTTGGACCGAGGTGGAGGGTGCCCTTTCCTACAACCTCTACCGCGATGGCGAGCTGATTGCTGAGAACACTACAAGTACGAGCTTTACTGATACCGAAATGGCCATTGACGCTCAACACTGCTATGCCGTGGCTTCGGTCTTTGAGAAAGGCGTTTCCGATAAGGCAGAGGCTGCTTGTGTCAATTATTTCACTGGTCTTGACGAAAACGACGGCAAGGTCAGTATTTTCCCCAATCCGACTTATGATAAGGTGACTATCGAATGCGTCGGTATGAATTGGGTTGAGATTTATTCCGTTGAAGGCAAGCTTGTTAAACGCATTAAAGTTGACAATGACACCTGTCAAGTCGACGGTCTTGACAACGGTATCTACACCTTCCATATCCGAAAAGGCAATGAAACCATCATCCGTAGTGTGGTGAAGTTGTAGTGTCGTTTTTGGGTTGAAAATCAAGGTCGCTTCGTGTGGAGCGGCCTTTTTTCTTATTTTTGCATGTTCAATACTAAAGAACGTCTTATTCCGTTAATTTGAAAAAACCGATCATGCGTAAAATCTTTATCCCCATATTCCTGCTTTTCGGCATTTCCCTTTATGCCCAACAGCCTAAAGACATCATGAAAGACCCCATCCCTGTGGCCATGTTTCAGGCAACATACGCCTTTCACGTCCCTGGTCTCGACACCAAGGATTTGTACGGCGTCAGCCACGATGTTGGAGGCGGATTCGTCTATAAAACCGAATCCAATTGGTTGTTTTCTGCTATTGGCAACTACATTTACGGCCCCAAGGTGAAAGGTGACCGTGTGGAAATACTCGGAGAGGCTATTACTACGGATGCGGGCGAAATCATAGGCAGTGCGGGTAGTGTCGCGCTTTTGGAACTGAACCAACGTGGCTTCCATTTTCAAGGCGAGGTAGGTAAGCTGTTTTCTTTTGGCCCCAATCCCAACAGTGGCTTTTTTGTGCAAGGCAGTCTCGGCTATCTTCTAAACCGTATCCGCATCGACTACCAGCAAGCGTTGCTCAATGTGCCTTTGCCAGTCGACAAGGACTATCGCTTTGGCTACGACCGCATGCGTGGAGGGCCGGCTGTACATGTCGAGGCAGGCTATCTGTTGCTCAACGATACCCGTTTGCTTAACCTGTCAGTTTCGCTTGAGGTGACATACGCCCGCACCCGCGACCTCCGTGACTACGACTTCCGCGTGTTCACCAATCCCGAGACTGGCGTGATGGAGCCTGTGGGCCCTACCGACCCTAAAAAGCGCTACAACGACCTTTATTACGGCATTCGCGTCACATGGAATATCCCGACCTACGAACGCAAGCCTCAGGACTTCTATTATGATTAATAGGTGAGCCTTTTATACACCATAGGTATCCTTTTCTATTCTCTTGGCGTGAGAATAGCAGCGTTGTTTGGCAACGCCAAAGCCATGCAATGGGTGAAGGGACGCAGATTCCAAGGGGCCCTGAGCTCTGAGTCTGTCGAAGGGTCGAAGGGCCCGATAAGTTCAGAGTCGGCCCTTCGACCCTTCGAGGGCCCTCAGGGGGCTCAGGCTCAGGGACCTGGTTTGGATTGGATTTGGTTTCATGCTGCCTCGTTGGGCGAGTTCGAGCAAGGCCGCCCCGTCATCGAAGCGCTGAAAAGGGAATTTCCCCAGTTTAAGATTCTATTGTCGTTTTTCTCGCCCTCGGGTTACGAAATCCGCAAAAACTATCCTTTGGCCGATGAGGTACTCTATCTGCCCTCCGACACCCCCATTCATGCTGCCCAATGGGTGCAACGTCATCATTTTGTGGCGGCGTTTTTCATCAAGTATGAGTTTTGGTTCAACTACATGCGCGCATTGAAAGATGCTGGCATCCCCTTGTTCTACATCTCGCTTATCCTGAAGCCCGATTCCTATTTCTTCCGTTGGTACGGTACTTGGTTTTTCCGCCAGCTTAAGAATGTGACGCATTTCTTTGTCCAGGACGACACCACGGCCCAATTGCTCCAATCCAACGGAATGACCAACGTCACGGTGTGTGGCGACACGCGCTTCGACCGTGTGGCGGCCATCGCCCAGCAAGCCAAGCCTTTCCCTGAGGTGGAGCAGTTTATCAATGGTCGTCAATGCATTATCGCGGGAAGCACCTGGCCTCCCGATGAGAAACGGTTGGTGGATTGCTGCCAAAACCTTCCCGACGACTATTGTCTCATCGTCGCTCCTCACGACATCTCTCCATCGCATGTTGCCCAAGTCAAAGCCTTGTTTCCAGGCTGCCAGCTTTATACAGAATTGGATGCGGCAATCCCAACCAAGGTTTTAATCATCAATACGATTGGCATCTTGTCACAGCTGTACCAGTATGCACGCTTCGTCTACATTGGGGGAGGTTTCGGGGTGAATATCCACAACATTCAGGAGCCTGTTACTTTCGGCTGCCCTGTGGTGTTTGGACCCAAATACAAGGGCTTCAAGGAGGCTGTCGATCTGGTGGAACTCGAAGGGGCTTTTTCCGTGCATAATGCGGCCGATTTGACCGCTGTTTTCAACCGGTTGATGAACGACGAGGGCTTTTATGGAAAGGCTTCAGAAACCTGTCGAAACTACCTCAAATCCCAGGTCGGGGCGACCGAAAGTATCCTAAAAGGCTTCAAAAAGACACTTTTTTTATAAAAAAAAGGCTATTATTTTGGATTGTTGATTTTATTGTCTAATTTTGAAGGCTGATTTTCTGTTGAAACTCAGCTGAATAAAACGCAATGCCTATGGAAGACAATCCCTACCCAATCCCGTTTCCTCGTATTGGCCTTAGTCAAGGCGACTTCAATGGCATTAGTTATGAGCTCATGTTAAAGACTTTTGCCGATGCTCGCATGTTCGAAACGCTCACTCCTGTCTTGTATGGGCAATCGAAGGCTTTTTCCTACTACAAGAAGAACTTCGGCATGGAAAGCCCCAATTATTCTTTGACTCGCGATGCGCGTCAAGCATGGGACAAGAAGTTTAATATCATCAACATCGTTGAAAACGAACTGAAGATTGAGCCGGGTGTCCCTTCCAATCTCTCAGCTGAGATGTCGGTGCTTTCGATGAAGCGGGCGGCCGACGATCTTCGCAGCGGTGTTCTTGATGCCTTGGTGATGGCGCCCGATAGTCCTTTGGTGGCGCAGAGTAATCGCGATTTCCTACTGTCGTTCCATAAGGAATCCAACCCTTTGCAGGTCTTGGTGAACGGACAGATGCGCATCGCCTTGGCTACGGGTGACTTGCCTTTGCGTGCTGCCCTCGACCAAATTGACGCTCCTTTCCTCGTTGGCAAGCTTACGACCTTGTCGCAAGCCTTGAAGACAGACTTCGGCATCAGCTCGCCTAAGATTGCCGTCATGGGCATTAATCCACATTCAGGCTCAATCGTTGCAGGCGACGACGAAAAAGTGGCGAAAGCCCTCACTGAGGCTCAGGATAAAGGTCTCTTTGCCTTTGGGCCTTTCTCGGCTTCTCAGTTGTTTGCAGCGGGTTTATGGAAGAAATACGATGCGGTGATGGCCATGCACTATGAGCAAGGTGTGTTTCCCATGAAGTTCATTTCGCTCGACGGTTACGCCTATTATTGGGCAGGTTTGCCTGTGGTGTGTGCCGCTCCGTTACATGGTCCAGCCTACGACATCACCAACCAAAACAAGGCAGTGCCCGATTCCTACCGCAAGGCGGTGTTCTTGGCCGCAGATGTGGTCAATCACCGCAGAGAGCAATAAAAAAGGAGGTCGAAAACCTCCTTTTTTATTGACTTAGGCCAAAGGAATCTTACTTCACGATGAACTTTTGAGTCACGGTGCCGGCGGTGATGAAGTACACACCGCTGGTCAGGTCGTTGACGTTGATCGTGTTGACACCCTTCACGCCTTGCATGTTGATCACATTCTGACCCATGATGTTGTAGATGGAGATTTCAGCGTCGTTCTCCAGTCTTACGTTCAGCTGGCTGACAGCAGGGTTGGGATAGAGCTCCATCTGCGTGTTGGCGGCAGGAACGTTTTCTTCAACAGCCAAACCGTCGATGTTGGGATGCACCAATGTGGCCCAGATGAAGTTGTCGGTCGACGATGACTGTTGTGCGCTGTTGCCGACATAGAATCCGGGAGTGTCGTCGGCTTGGTAACCGAACCAGAAGTCCATGTTAGTGGTGTTCTGGATGCTCATGGTGGCCAAAGCCTCATCGTAGCTGTGCATGAATTCGTCGGCTTCCTGCAGTTGGAGTTGGTTGTAGTAGACGTCGCCCAACTCTTCTGTATATTCGCCATAGTGGTCAGCCAAGTGGTAGGGTGCTTCCAGGAAGCTCACATAGATGCTTCTCAGATACTTGTTGTCGTTCGACACACGGTTGTAGTCGGGGCAGGAATAACCCACGGCAATGGCACCACTTTCGTCGACGCATATTGCGGGCAATACGGAAGCGCCTTGCCAGAACTGATAATAGTCTTCTCCATAGTACATGTTCTCCAAGCTCATGTTGCTGAAGTTGTCAACGTCGATAAAGCCGACGACGTTGGAGCTTTCAAAGTTACGAACAATATACTCACCGTCTTCGGCAGTGGGCCACCACAAACGGAACACGTTGTGGGGATTGGAAGGGATGACGTAATTGTCGTCGGGGCATTTCCATTCGGGAGCCACAAGGGTGCCCATGCTTTCATTCCAATAGAAAATGCCATCAGCGGTTTTGCCGTAACTGAATGTATAGCTTGTGCCGAGTTCATCGTGATAATACTGGTGACTGGAAAAAGCACAGTGCACCATGCCGTTGTTGTCGATGCAGATGGCTCCTGTCTCAGGGCCAAACAACGGGTTGTCTTCACCAAACAACGAGGCGGGGTCGGTTTCCCAGTCCATGCCAGCGTAAGGGTTGTCCCAAACCTTGATTTGTTGCCACGTCTCACCGTTGTCGCTCGATTTGATCACGTAGGTGTGACCTATTACTTGGCCAGTGAGCAGAATGGCGACATAGTTGCCATTGGCCGCCAAGGCATAATAGTCAGAGCCGTAGATTTTGTGCTCCCAGTCCTCCAAGGTGGGGATAAAGGTGGTGGTCCAGTTTTCGCCGTCGGTCGAGCGGCTGTAGTAGAGGTAGGAGTCGGCCAAGTTGTCGTCGTCTTGGTCGCAACCCAGGACGTGGATGATTTCGTGGTTGTCGCCGGAGGTGGCAATCTTGGGCCAGGTCATCAGGTTCACTGTGGTGCCGAGATTATCGGGGTTCGGGATGCTGAAGGGGCCTTGCCATTCGCCTTCGCCTTTGGTCTCGCGGGTGTAGTAGGCGAGGTGGGCACTAGGGGTGCCAAAGCTGGCATGGGAGATGACGATTTCACCTTGAGGGCCATACTGAGTGTAGCAAGGCCAGCCCGTCTTTTCGATTTCAACGCGGCCAGGCATCGGGTTGTTTTCTTCATCGTAGAGGAATTCGCTGCCATTGTAGTAGTCGTAGCCTGCACCGCGGTCGGTCAAGTTGGCTTGTTGTGACCAAGTGGCGACGAGGCCTACGGTGCCATCTTCAAAACGATGCATACGGTTGGCCACAAAGCCATTGCTCTGCAAGTCGTAGTAGGTTTTCATGGTTTGGCAGTCCACGGGGTATTCAGGGTCTCTGTTCGGGTTGGAGGGCAACACTTGCGATGGGGCGAAGCTCATGATGGGAGCCTCGTTGAAGCCACCGTAAGCCTTCTTGTAGATGTTGGCGGT
Organism: uncultured Bacteroidia bacterium; assembly: GCA_902767725.1. Taxonomy (GTDB): domain Bacteria; phylum Bacteroidota; class Bacteroidia; order Bacteroidales; family F082; genus Limimorpha. The sequence goes on from CACXIM010000003.1 coordinate 11,490, forward strand.
GCCGACTTTCATCTTTTCAGCCTTGACAGGCTGGTTCTTTGTTTGTGCAAAGCCCGTCATTCCGACGGCCAGTGCAAGTGAAAGGAATAAAACTTTCTTCATATTACTTGTAGTTTGGATGAGTTGCTTGTTGAGGCTACAAATATATACATTTTTCAAAAAACGTAACAAAAAAAGGAGACTCGAAAGTCTCCTTTTTTTCATTGACCGAGGTCAAGGGAATCTTACTTCACGATGAACTTTTGGGTCACGGTGCCGGCGGAGATGAAGTACACACCGCTGGTCAGGTCGTTGACGTTGATCGTGTTGACACCCTTCACACCTTGCATGTTGATCACATTCTGACCCATGATATTGTAGATGGAGATTTCAGCGTTGTTCTCCAGCTTCACGTTCAGTTGGTTCACAGCAGGGTTAGGATAGATTTCCATCTGAGTGTTGGCGGCAGGAATGTTTTCTTCAACAGCCAAACCGTCGATGTTGGGGCGAACCATGGTAGCCCAGATGAAGTTGTCGGTAGGACCGGCTTGCGAAGCGTTGTTGCCAACGAAGAGGCCTGGAGTGTCGTCAGCTTGGTAACCGAACCAGAATTCCAGATCAGTGGTGTTCTGGGGGCAGAAGGGCCAAATGGCTTCGTCGTAGCTGTGCATGAAGTCGTCGGCATCCTGAAGTCTGAGTTGGTTGAAGTAGACGTCGCCAAGTTCTTCGGTGTACTCACCATAGTGGTCGGCCATGTTGTAAGGAGCCTCAATGTAGCTCACGGTGATACCTCTCAGGTATTTGCCGTTGTTGTCCAGACGCTCGTAGTTAGGAGTGGAGAAACCGATGGCGATGGCGCCGCTTTCGTCGATGCAGAGAGCCGGCAGAGAAGAAGAGCTGTACCAGAATTGATTATAGTCGTCACCATGGTACAAGTTGTCCAAAACCATGTCAGAGAAGTTATCCACATCGATGAAGCCGACAACGTTAGAGGAGGTTAAGTTACGGACGATGTAATCCCCGTTAGCGTCGGTGGGCCACCAGAAACGGAAAGCGTTCATAGGATCGGAAGGAATGACAGTACCGTCATCGGGGCAAACCCATTCGGGACCTTGCACGGTGCCCATGCTTTCGTTCCAGTAGAAGATACCATCAACGGTCAGGCCATAACCAACCATCCAGCTTTCGCCGAGTTCGGGGTGGTAGAAGTGCATGGTGGAGAAGGCGCCGTGAAGCATGCCATTGTTGTCGAAAGCGATGCAGCCGGTCTCAGGACCATAGCAGTAAAGGTCGCAGTCGTCGCAGCCAAAGATAGAAGCCTCGTCGTTTTCCCAGTCCATGCCACCGTAAGGGTTGTCCCAGAATTTGATCTTGGTCCAGGTCTCACCGTTGTCGGTCGACTTGATGATCAAACCGTGAGCCATGGTAGAACCCATGAGCAGGATAGCGACGTTGTCGCCATTGGCGGCCAATGAATATTGGTCAGCGCTGTACTGCGTGTATTCCCATTCTTCGAGGGTGGGCACCATAGTGGTGGTCCAGTTCACGCCATCGGTCGATCTGCTGTAGTACAGATAGGTATCGCCCAGGTTGTCGCTGTCTTGTTCAGCGCCAAGCACGTGGATGATGTCATGGTTGGCACCCGTGGTGGCAATCTTGGGCCACGTCATGGAAACATTACCATCGGCAGGCATGGGCAGGTCGGTGGGGTTCGGGATGTAGTTGGGGCCTTGCCATTCGCCTTGACCCTTCTTTTCGCGGGTGAAGTAAACAAGGTCGTTGCCAGTGTGGGCGATGGCGATTTCACCATCAGGGCCATACTGGGTGTAGCAGGGCCAACCAGTTCTGACGCTACCTTCGATACGGGCGGTCAACGGGTTGTTTTCTTCGTCGAAGAGGTAGCCGTTGCCATCGAAATAGTCATAACCTGTACCACGATCGGCGAAGCTGGGGCTAGCTTGTCCCCAGTTGGCGACCATACCAACGGTACCGTCTTGGAAGCGGTGCATACGGTCGGCTGCAAAGCCGTTGACTTGCAGGTCGTAGTGGGTCTTCATGGTTTGGGCATCGTAGTTGAACTCAGGGTCTCTGGTGCCTTCGGAAACTCTAGGAGCAGAAGGAGTGTAGTTGAACTCCATAGGGAGAGCCTCGTTGCCTGTGTAGGCCTTCTTGAAGGTGACGCGAGTGTTCTTCACCTTTTCAGCCTTAACAGGCTGGTTCTTTGTCTGCGCAAAGCCAGTCATTCCGATGGCGAGCGCGAGTGTCACGAATAAAACTTTCTTCATGATGTTGTGATTTAAGTTTGTAATTAAATTAGTTGCATGTTTATCCATCGTTTAATTGGAACGATTTGGGCTGCAAATATAAACATTTTTCAAAAGGTGGCAATAAAATGGGTTATTTTTTCTCTTTTTTGGAAAACGAAAAAAGGAGGCTCGGCCTCCTTTTTTCACGTTAATCCAAGGGTTCAGATTATTTCACGATGAACTTCATGGTGTTCTCAAAACCGTTGGCCTTCACAGTGACGAAGTAGATGCCACTGTTCAGCTCGCTGATGTTGACGGGCTTGTTGTTCATACCCGTGGTGAGGCTCACGTTTTGGTTCATCACGTTCTGTCCCATGATGTTATAGATGCTGATGCTCATCTCGGAAGCTTGCGAAGCGCTCACTTCGATGTTGAGCACGTCGTTGGCGGGGTTAGGATAGACGCGGGTGGAGTTCATCGGGTTGACGGCGTTGTGCTCGCTAACGTTCACACCAGGATAGTCAGGAACGACTTTCTGGGCCCAGATGAAGTTGTCAGTGGGAGCGGCTTGTTGTGCAGCACCGTCGCCCGTATACCGACCTGGGGTGTCGTCAGCCTGGTAGGAGAACCAGAATTCTTCATTGGTGGTGTAGGTCGGGCAGGTGGGCCAAATGGCTTCGTCATAGCTGTGCATGAATTCGTCGGCATCTTGCAGCTTCACGTATTCATAGTAGATGTCGCCAGGAATATCAGTGTATTCGCCAGTGGCGTCACCCATTACGTAACCGGGCTCGATGAAGGTCACCATGATGCTTCTTAAGTATTTGTTGTCATTGGACAGCTCGCGTGAAGCATCCATGACGGAGTAGGCAACAGCAACGGTACCGGTCTCATCGACGCAGATGGCTGGTGAAGTTGAGGGAGTTTGGAAATAGTTGCTGATCAGCATGTTGTCGCTGCTGATGTCGGTAAAATGATCATCAGGAGAGAGGAAACCGATGAGGTTGGCGGATTGGAAATTACGAACGATGTACTCGCCCGTGGCATCCGTGGGCCACCACATGCGGCAGATGTTGTGGGGGTCGGAGGGGACGATGGAATAATCGTCGGGGCAAACCCACTCGGGTGCTTTCATGGTACCCATGTTTTCGTTCCAATAGAAGATGCCGTCTATGGTTTTGCCGTACCAATAGGTGTAACCGGTGCCGAGTTCGAGGTGGGCATAGTGGTGACCATTGAAAGCAGCATGCACCATGCCATTCTTGTCAATGCAAATGGAGCCGTTTTCAGGACCGTATTGTTCGACGTCGTTAATATAGATTTCATCGTCGTTGCCAAAGAGGGTGCTCTCGTCGTTATCCCAGTCGCCAGCGTAGGGGTTCTCCCAGAACATGATCTTGTTCCAGGTCTCGCCATTGTCGGTCGACTTGATTATATAGCCATGTCCATAAACGCTGAGGACCATGATGGCGACGGTGTTGCCGTTGGCTGCCATAACGTAGGAGTCGGCACTATAAAGGGTCTTTTCCCAGTCTTCCAAGGTGGGAATATCGGTGGTGGTCCAGTTCACGCCATCGGTCGAGCGGCTGTAGAACAAATAAACGCCATCGTCGTCACTGTCGGCGGCAACCACGTGGAGAATGTCGTGGTTGTCACCAGTGGTGACCACTCTGGGCCAAGTCATGTTGGTAGTGGGAGCATCGAGCCATGTGGGATTCGGGATTTCGTTGGGGCCTTGCCATTCACCTTCGCCCTTGTTTTCGCGGGTGTAGTAAACCAGGTTGGTGCCGGTGTGGGAAACAATGATTTCGCCATTGGGGCCATATTGGCTGTAGCTCGGCCAACCGCTCCTCATCGACTCGATGCGCGAGGTCACTGCTGGGAGACCATCTGGGCTGTCTTCTTCAAAGATGAATTTGGTGCCGTTGTGGTAGTCATAGCCTGTGCCACGGTCGGGGAAATTGGGAACGTTTTGTGCCCAAGTGGCGGTGAGGCCCAAGGTACCATCATCGAAGCGATACATACGGTTACCGACCATCTTGTTGGTTTGGAGGTCGTAGTAGGTCAACATGGTTTGCCATCCACCAATATCCTCGCCTCTGAGGTTTGTGGGGAGACTTGTGGTAGGAGCAAAGTTGAATGCAGGGGCTTCTTCGTTGGTCTTGCCATAAGCGGTCATTTGTGCTTTTGCGCTGCGGAGCTTTTCAGCCTTCACGCGCTCTAGTCCTTTCTGTGCAAAGCCGGACATAGCCACGGCAATTGCGAGTGCAGTGAATAAAACTTTTTTCATATACGTTTATTTTTAGGTTGAATGATGTTTTTCTTTCTTGTTTTGAGGCAACAAAAATAGGTATAATTTTTTAAAATCAAAATTCTGACCCATTATTTTTTTTCATGAAGCTTGTGTTGTGAATTAAAAAGTGTCATAAAATATGCAGGGTTTGCAAAACGAAAAGAGATAATTCCTACTTTTACAGCCTCAAATTATTATCTTATGAAAAGACTATTCCTACCCCTATTCTTGCTCTGCCTCGCGGCTTGCAACACGCAGCCCAAGGCCGACTTTGTCACTGACCCAGCCAAATATGTCGATCCTTTTATCGGCACAGGCGGTCACGGCCACACCTTCCCAGGCGCCACGGTGCCTTTCGGCATGGTGCAGTTCAGCCCCGACACCCGCATGAACGACTGGGACGGCTGCTCGGGTTACCACACCTCCGACAACACCATCCTCGGCTTCAGCACCACCCACCTCAGCGGCACGGGCTGCTCCGATTATGGAGATTTTAGGTTTATGCCGTTTACGGAAGATTTTATGTTGGACAGCGATTTGCCAAACAAAGCAGTTTATGACCATTACGATTCTCTTTATAACCATTCAGCTTTCAAACACGAAGATGAAAATGCCCGAGCTGGTTATTATTCCGTAGTTTTGGACGATAGTGTGAAAGTAGAACTGACTACGGGTGACCGTATTGGCATGATGCGTTGTACTTATCCGAAAGATAAAGTCGGACATTTGATGCTTGATATGTGGCATGGTGTCAATGATGAATTTGTATATGAATCACAGCTAGACGTGGAAAATGACCATGCCATCAGTGGTTTCCGCCGTACGCGCGACTGGGCAAACGACCAATACCTTTATTTTTATGCGGAGTTTTCAAAACCTTTTGCTGTGGATCCTTTTTATGAACCTCATTTCAGATATGATGCTGGTGATTTTTCAGGTGAAACAATGGTTGATGGGGAGTCTGTGCACAAAATACCTAATCTAAAGGTTAAGAAAGTCTATTTTCTATTCCCCGATTCTATGGGTGAGCCGATCACCATGCGCATTGCCATCTCCGCCGTCGATGTGGAAGGTGCAAAGAACAACTTGAAAGCCGAACTCGCTGACGGTGACTTCGACTTTGATGCCTTGAAGCAAAAGGCCTACGACAAGTGGAACAAGGAGCTGAAACGCTACGAGGTGGCCGACAACAACGAATCGAACAAAACGGTTTTCTATACGGCTCTCTATCACTGCATGGTGGCTCCCAACCTCTTCAGCGATGCCGACGGCCGCTACCGTGCCCACGATTTGAAGGTTTACAAATCAGAAAGACCTGTCTATACGGTCTTTTCCTTGTGGGATACCTTCCGCAGCCTGCACCCGCTCTTCAGCCTGATGCAGCGCGAACGTACACTTGATTTCATCAACACCTTTATTAATAAGTACGAGACCAATCCGCATCACATGCTGCCCATCTGGGAATTGGCCGCCAACGAGACCTACTGCATGATTGGTAACCACGCCATCCCCGTCATCGCCGACGCCTATTTTGCCGGCATCCGCGACTTCGACACGGAAAAGGCTCTCGAAGCCATGGTGGCAAGCTCAAAGGACAACTTCCGTGGCATGGGCGTCTACATGAAATACGGCTATATCCCGATTGAGGTCGAAGGCGAGGCTACTTCCAAGACCCTTGAATATGCCTACGACGATTGGTGCGTGGCCCGCATGGCCGAGGCCATGGGCAAGGCCGATATTGCTAAGGAATTCTACGCTCGCGCACAGAACTATAAGAACATCTACAATCCTGAGAACCAGTTCTTCCAAGGCCGCCGCAATGGGGGCTGGATGAAGCCTTTCGACCCCGCACAGGTCAACTTCACCTTGACGGAGGCTAATTCCTACCAATACGGTTTCTTTGTGCCGCAGGATGTGAACGGTCACATCGACCTGATGGGCGGTCGTGAGGCTTACGCTGCCAAGCTCGATGGTCTTTTCAACGCGCCTGAAAACCTGACGGGTCGTGTGCAGCCTGATATCACGGGCCTCATCGGACAATACGCCCACGGCAACGAGCCGAGCCACAACACGGTGTATATGTACAACTTTGTCGGTCAGCCAATCAAGACACAGAAATATGTGAAGCAGGTGATGGACGACTTCTATACCGACCGCCGCGATGGCTATGCCGGCAACGAGGACTGCGGCCAGATGTCGGCTTGGGGTGTGTTCTCCGCAATGGGCTTCTATCCTGCCACACCCGCCTCGGGTTATTATGTCTTAGGTCTGCCGCGCTTCGAGAGAACGAGGCTGACCTTTGAGAACGGCAAACAGTTTGAGGTCATCGCTAAGAATCTGAGCGACAAGAATTGCTACGTGCAGTCGGTGAAACTGAATGGCAAGCCTTTGGAACGCAGTTATATCACCTTTGAAGAAGTATATAGCGGCGGCAACTTGGAGTTCACCATGACCGACCAACCCAATTCCACTTGGGCTACGCAACCTGAGAACTGCCCCGTGGTGCGTATCCCCACCGAGAGCATCGTCATCGTCCCGACTATCAATGCCAATTCCGACACCTTCTTCGACAGCCTCATGGTCAGCATGAGTCATCCTGTGGAAGGCGTGAAGATTTACTATACCATGGATGGCACCGACCCGAGAGAAAATGGTCAGCTTTTCGAGCAACCGCTTTGTCTGAAGGACAATGCCACAGTACGAGCCGCTGCTGAGCAGGATGGCCGTTGGAGCTTGCCCATCGACGCCCAGTATTATCTGATCGATGCGCGTCATTCGGTGAAATTGGAGAACATGTATAACGAACAATATGCCGCTGGTGGTCTCAAAGCCTTGATCGACCATCAACGTGGTGGTGAAAACTTCCGCACAGGCTCGTGGCAAGGCTATTATGGCGTCGACCTGATTGCCACCGTCGATTTGGGCCAAAGCAAGAAAATCAACCGCTTGGCTGGCAGCTTCTTGCAGGAGATCTACTCCTGGATTTGGATGCCTACCGAGGTGGAGTATTTCGTCAGTGACGACGGAAAGAACTTCCGCAGCGTGGGAAAAGTGAAGAACGAAGTGCCTCAAGATGCCGATGGCGCTTTCATCCAAGAGATGGAAGTGCGTCCGCGCACCAGTGCCCGCTATGTGAAGATGGTGGCCAAGACCATAGGCACCTGCCCCGAAGGTCATGTGGGCGCCGGACAGAAGGCTTGGATCTTCTGTGATGAACTGGTGATAGAATGACGTCCCAAAGGGACGATACTTTATTAACCGTAGGTCGCGACCTACGGGATTAGCAAACAACAAATCTCAAAATAACTAACAATGAAAGAATCCATCGTAATTCTCGCCGGCGGCGGTCCGGCACCAGGAATCAACACGGTCATCAGCACCGTGGCAAAGACCTTCCTCAAGGATGGTTATCGCGTACTCGGCCTCAACGACGGCTACAAGAATCTTTTCCAACCCAATCCCGACGTGGTCGAGATGGACTTCCTCTATGCCGATGCCATCCTCAAGCAGGGCGGTTCGGCCTTGAAGATGAGTCGTTACAAACCGAAGAACGAAGAGTTTAACACTGATTTCTTTGTGAAGAACAACATCAAGTTGTTGGTCACCATTGGCGGCGATGACACCGCTTCGACGGCCAACCGCATCTCGAAGTTCTTGGCCAATAGTGGTTTCCCCATCCAAAACATCCACGTGCCCAAGACCATAGACAATGACTTGCCGCTGCCAGAGGGTAGCCCAACTTTCGGCTATTACTCTGCAAAAGATGCCGCTGTGCATCTGGTGCAGACCATCTATGAAGATGCCCGTACGAGCGGCAATTGGTTTGTAGTGTCGGCCATGGGTCGTGAAGCCGGTCACTTGGCCTTTGGTATGACTTCGGCTTGCCACTGCCCGATGGTGGTCATTCCTGAGATGTTCAACAACGCCCAGGTGACTTTCGATGCTATCATTAAGTTGGTGGTCAGCTCCATCGTGAAACGCAAACTGTTGGGTGTCAACTATGGTGTGGCCATCATCAGTGAGGGTGTGTTCCACTTCATGAGCGATGAGGAAATTGAGAAGTCGGGTGTGGCCTTCACCTACGACGAACACGGCCATCCTGAGTTGGGTAACGTCAGTAAGGCCCACATCTTCAACCTCTTGCTGCAACAAAGACTGAAAGCATTAGGCATCAACGTGAAGAGCCGTCCTGTTGAAATCGGCTACGGCATCCGTTGCGTGGAACCTAATGGTTACGACCTGACTTACTGCTCCCTGTTGGGTTATGGCGTGAAGAAACTCTTCGACAAGGGCGTGAGTGGCGCTATGGTCACCACCAACCCGAAGGGTGAAATCATGCCTTTGTACTTGAAAGATGTGGAAGACGAGAACGGCAAGATTAAACCGCGTTTGGTGAATCTGAGCGGCCCCAAGGCTGAACTCATCTTCAACGAGGGTTTGCAGTACATCTCGCCTGTCGACTACATCACGGCAAAGGCTTATTTGCCCAATCCTGAGGAATACGATTTCAAGAAGATCCTGAAATGGTAAGAGGTTCCCGCCTGGTGGCGGGAATGGAGTAAGGCATAAAATAACCAGCGGCGGCTTTAGCGTTTACAGTTTGTAAGCGTTACAGGCCGCCGCGGTTTATAAAATGATTATAACTCCATTCCTGCGAAGCGGGAACCTCTTAGTGTTATTGTCTAACATTGACTTTCTGCACCATCACGCCATTTTCATTCTCAATGCGGATAAGGTACATGCCAGCTTCCAAACGGCTTAGGTCAAGGGATGTGTTGCCGTCGGCAATAGTCTCTTGGAATGTCTGCCCCAAGAGGTTGCTGACGCTGATGTGCATCGTGCCTTGGCCTTCTACGTGGAGCAGTCCGTTGGTTGGATTGGGATAGACTTGGATCTTGCTAACAGCGTTTTCTTTCACGTCAGTCACGGTGATGGAAACGGCTTCATCCGGAGATTCGCAATTTTCATCGTTCTTGACGTAAACGGAAGTGACCCCATAGCCATAGCCTCCACATTGGTTTTCAACGAGATTGTCGAAAAACTCGTATTGCATGGCACCAGTAAAGGGAATCTCGGCAATGGGCTCTTCATCCTTGTATATTGCTTCGGCGCGATAAACATTGAAATGGTCGAGGTATGTAGTGTTTTCAGGGCGGTCCCAAGTGAGGTAGGCACCGTATTCTTCATTGGTGTTCCATTGGTACGTGCCTTCAAGGTTCAGTACAGGATAGCAAGCCAGCGGGGCTTCCTCGCAGTTGTTCTCGTAGGACAGGAAGATGCCATCTTCGAGGTCGGAGGAAGTGAAGAGTTCGTTGCCTGCATAGTCGAGGATGGTGAAAGAGCATTCAAAGTCGGTGTCGTGTTCTTCGTAGGCATGATACCAGCCGTGGTTCCAGATGAAGTTGAGGTTGCCACGCAACAATGGCAGGTCGACCACCAATGCCGTGCCTTGCGTCATGGTGACCACTGCGATGCGTTGGCCGCTTTCGGAGGTCACGCTGATGGCGGCGCCTTTCCAGCCGTTGCCACCATCGTCATGGAGTTGGAAGACAACGTTGCATTTTTCGCCTACGAGCACGCTGCGATAGGTGGTGCGGCTGATGCCGGCTTCGTTGGTCACATAAATGGCATATTCGTAGAGGCCAGGTTCGAGGCCATTGTCTTCGTATTCCATGTCGGCACCCACTTGGGCGTTGGTCAGTTCGGCGATGACCTCGAAATTGCGGCGGATAGTGACGGAAGTGATGTTGGTCAAAGCATTGCCGTTGAGGTCGAGGGTGGGGTTGGTCCAAGTGAGGCGGACGGCATCCAAGGTGGTTTCCTCGATGGCAGCCATCTTGTCCACACTGTCGGGACGGCTATAGTAAACGTCGCCTTGCGGGATGATGTGACCTGTGAAGCCATTGTAGGTGTTGAAGGCATAACGTGTGGTGTTGAGCGCACCGATGGGGCACCAGGCGTTGTCGCGACCGCTCCAGCCCCAGTTGAAGTGGAAATAGTCGTTTTCATCGTAGCCGTCGCACACGTATGCATGGCCTCCCGCTCCAGTGTCGTCTTGACCGCTGTAGTAGAGGGGTAGGAGCTCGTCCAAACCGCCATCTTTCAGCATCTGGGCCCATTCTTCGTTGCTATAGCCCCAGCCCGGCCACCAACCACCTCCGTAGTTGGTCACATGGTCTTCGCAGTTATAACGGAAATAGTTGCGAAGCGCTTCTGGCACCATTTCTGAGTAGGCGCCACTGCCACTACCGCTGTATTGCATATCGACGGAAATGCCTAGATGGTGTAGCAATTGGGCTATTTCGAAGTATTCCTCTTCGGTGCTGGTTGAGTCAAGGGTATTAGGCATCAGCTCGAAATGGTATTCGGTTTCGCCAAAGTTGGCACTTTGTTGGGCATAACCTTGAGGGTTGTAGCTATGTGAGCCCACACCTTGGGCAGGCCATTCCCAAAACTTCATCACCATACCCATGGCCGTGGCCACGCAACCGGCGTACACATGACCGCCACTGCCTTCAGGGTCTTCAGGGCATTGGCTGTTCCAAGGGAAGTTCTGGTTCCAGAGGGTTTGGCAAAGCGGGCCTACCACGGCACGGGTCTGTTGGCCGCGGTTGAGGCTACCTGTCGTGGACACAGCGTTCCATTCTGCGACAATGTCGGGCGTGGCACTGAGGTTGTGCTCGCGGACGTATTGGATCTCTTCGCAGAAACCGTTCAGGGTATAGCCGAAGCCTTCTGAAATGTTGTTCGGGTCGAATGAGCCCGTGGTGGAGTAGGCGAGGATAGGCTTCACGCGGTCGTCAGCCGCCACGATGACGAAGCCATCGCCGTTGCTGACGTTGAAGACGTAGTAGTCGGTGGCGTCGCGGTTGGCGGCTACAGAGACCAGATCCAGTTGGATGTCAGCGTTTTTCTGGCTGAGGGTAGTGGTGCTCAAGAACTTGGCACCTAGTTTTTGCGCCTTCTGCTGGCTGACGGGACCGGCCAACAAGTTGCCCAAAGTGAGGGCTGCAAGGCATAAGGAAAGAATGGTTTTTCTCATCGTTTAAACTATTGTTTGTTTGACTATTATAGACGTTTATTATTAGGTGCAATGCAGCAAAAAGAAATAACGAATTCTCGAACTCTTTTAATAAAAACCTTCACTGAGTGCTATGGCATAGATGACAATGTAAAAGATCCATAAAGGAATCATTACGATGCTGAGAATAAGTCCTACCTTTGAAGTGATGCGACCAGCGTTGAGCATGCCTTCTCCAGTATAGGTATCGGGGTTGGCAGCAATGGCATCGTAGCCTTCATTTGCTTTTCTTTTTCCAATGGCGGACAAAATGAAACCGGGGATAATCAGCGAGCTGAAATTGATGGATAGGATGCCAAGCACCATCGAGGCGATGGCTGTGGGAGCAAGTAGTTTGCCTTGTTGTTTTGCAGGTTTGGCTGGCCTTAGGGGTGCAAAGCATTGAGGACAGACTTCTTCTGTTTCGTCAACCCAAGCCCCGCAATAGGGGCATTTGATTTTTGTATCTTCGTTCATGATATTACTTTTTAATGGGTTATTCTTTCAGTTTCTTGTATCTGAAACGTTTGGGTTCAACATTGCCGAGGCGTTTCATCTTGTTTTCCTCGTATTCCGAGTAGCTGCCCTCGAAGAAATAGACCTGCGAGTTGCCCTCGAAGGCGAGGATGTGTGTGGCCACACGGTCGAGGAACCAGCGGTCGTGGCTGATGATGACGGCGCAACCGGCAAAGTTTTCCAAGCCTTCCTCCAAAGCACGGAGCGTGTTCACGTCGATGTCGTTGGTAGGCTCGTCCAAGAGGAGCACGTTGGCTTCCTGCTTCAATGTCAATGCTAAATGCATGCGGTTGCGTTCACCACCCGACAGCACACCGGCCTTCTTCTGTTGGTCGTTGCCGCCAAAGTTGAAACGCGAGACGTAAGCACGCGAGTTCATGCTACGCTTGCCCAACTGAATCAATTCATTGCCTCCGCTGATGACTTCCCAAACGGTTTTCTCAGGGTCGATGTCGGCATGTTGTTGGTCGACGTAGCCAATTTTCACGGTCTCACCGACCTCAAAGGTGCCAGAGTCGGGTTTCTCCAAGCCCATGATGAGGCGGAACAGCGTGGTCTTGCCTGCACCGTTGGGACCGATGACGCCCACGATGCCACCTTGTGGCAGACTAAAATTCAAGTTTTCGAACAAGAGCTTGTCACCGTATGCCTTGGTAACATCATGTGCTTCAATGACTTTTGTGCCCAGACGGTCGCCATTAGGAATGTAGATTTCGAGTTTCTCTTCCTTCTCTTTAACATCCTCGTTGAGCATCTTCTCGTACGACTCCAAACGGGCTTTGCCCTTGGCGTGACGTGCCTTGGGTGCCATGCGCACCCACTCCAGCTCGCGTTCGAGGGTTTTGCGACGCTTGCTCTCAGTCTTTTCTTCCATCGCTAGACGAGCAGTCTTTTGGTCGAGCCATGAGGAATAGTTGCCCTTCCACGGGATGCCTTCGCCACGGTCGAGTTCGAGAATCCATCCGGCCACGTGGTCGAGGAAGTAACGGTCGTGGGTGACGGCGATGACGGTGCCTTTGTACTGCTGCAGGTGGCTCTCCAGCCATTGGATGCTTTCGGCATCGAGGTGGTTGGTGGGCTCGTCGAGGAGCAGGATGTCGGGCTCTTGCAGGAGCAGGCGACAGAGAGCCACGCGGCGACGTTCGCCTCCCGAGAGGTTACGCACAGGTGTGTCGCCATCGGGACAGTTGAGGGCGTCCATGGCGCGCTCCAACTTGTTGTCGAGTTCCCAGGCATCGTGCTGTTCGATGAGTTCGGTCAGCTCGCCCTGTCGTGCAATCAGCTTGTCGAAGTCGGCGTCAGGCTCGGCGAACTTGTTGTTGATTTCCTCGTATTCCTTGAGGATATCAACGATTTCCTGCACGCCTTCCTCCACCACTTGCTTGACCGTTTTGTTGTCGTCGAGTTGTGGCTCTTGGTCGAGCATCCCGACCGAATAGCCGGGCGAGAAGACCACTTCGCCGTTATAGGATTTTTCCTTGCCCGCAATGATGCGCAGCAGGGTGGATTTCCCCGCTCCATTCAAGCCGATGATGCCGATTTTGGCGCCATAGAAGAAGGAGAGGTAGATGTCTTTCAATATTTGTCGTGAAGGCGGGATGATCTTGCTCACGCCTACCATCGAGAAGATGATTTTTTTGTCGTCGGGTTGTGCCATATCAGTTGTTCAGTTGTCAGTTGTTCAGTTGTCAGTTGTTCAGTTGTCAGTTATTCAGTTGTTCAGTTGTTCAGTTGTTGCTTTGCGTCACTGCGAGGAATGTCACTGCGAGGAACGAAGCAGTCTAGAGTTGAATCTAATGCGTTCAGTCGTCAGTTGTCAGTTGGGTCATTGCGAGTTCCATGATTGAAGTTGCCTTTCCCCAATCATACACGCGATTTGTGAAATCAAATCCCGCTTGAGCAAGGCGTTCTGCCTTTTCCTTGTTGGTCAATAGGGTGATGATATGTTGCGCCATCTCTTCGGCGTTGTTGCCGATGAGGATTTCTTCGTCAGGTTTTGCGCCTAATGAAGCATTGGCCAAAGGAGAGGTGATGGCAGGCAGGCGCATCGACATGGCTTCCAACAGTTTGTTTTGCAAACCTGTACCAATGCGCATGGGTGCGATGAAAATACGGCTTTGGGCGTATGCGTCGCGGATGTCGTCGAGCCAACCACTGACGATGATGCGCTCCGAGGCGGCTTTCTTCACCTTTGGGTCAGGGGTGGCACCAGCGATGTATAATGACGTTCCGGGTAGCGTCTTCCACACGATGGGCATAATCTCGTTGGCCAAATAATCCACAGCGTTCACATTGGGTGGATAACTCATGTTGCCCGTAAACACCAGGTCATATTTCTTCTCACGCTTCTGTGGCTTGAAATAATCATGGTCAACACCATTGGGGATGATAAGGATTTCATCGCGTCGCTCGTGCGGGAATAGTTCTCTGTCAGGCTCGCTGATGATGGTCTTCACGTCGAAGTCTTCGAAGATTGCAGCCTCGTAGCGGCATAGGCGACGATATTCCATATTATATATAGGTCGTGTCACAAACGAGGCGATGTCGGCCCGGCGTTTCATGCCGTATGAGAAAATGTCTTGATAATCAATTGTTTTTGGAAGATTTTTGTACCTTATATATTCTGCTATGCGGAGCAACTGTCCAAAGAGCATGTCGGGCTTATGCTTGGCAATAAGATTGTTGATCTTCTTGGCCGCCTTGCGATTGTAAAAATAGCCGCACTGCATGGGCAGACCTTTGAGGAATGCGCGAACGAGACCCAACAGGATTTGTAGCTTATTGATTCTGATGAAGTTGATGGACTGGCAATAGGGTTGCAAGGCATGAAAGGCGTCCTGCTCGTTGACTTTTGGGTTGTCGTTGAGCGCACAAAGGACGATTTCGTTGTGCTTTGCAAGTTGCTTTATCTGATTGAATGCCCGTAGTTTATCTCCTTTTTCAAGTGGGAATGGGATGCGAGGCAAGAGGACAAAAATCTTCATTTTGGAATGAATTGAAGGACAAAAATAGGAAAAAAGTTGAAATGCAAGGGCACTGGAGGTATTTTTAGATTCCCTTTCAGGGAATGGAATGTGGCATAATTGTAAAATGCGGCGGCTTCAGGCACATACTGATATGTAAATACTCGTGCCGCCGCCTGTTAAACAAACGACAATACTCCATTCCCGAAGGGAATCTCTTTACAAAAACGAAATCTTACTTCCCGGCTTGATTTGCTCATAGAACATCAACAAACGGGCGATGATTTTGCGGTTGTCGTAGGTCTCTTCAACGAGTTTCCTGGCGGCTTGCCCGATGCGCACAGCGGTTTCGGGGTTTTCGTTGAGGCTACGGATGGCCTCCACCATCTTGGCTTTGTTCTCAGCGATGATGATGTTGACTTCCTCATCGTAGAGGATGCCTTCGGCGCCCACACGGGTGGTGATGACGGTCTTGCCCAAGGCCATCGACTCGATGATTTTGATGCGGATGCCGCTGCCCGAAAGCAAAGGCACGATGGCAACGTCATGGTTGGTGACGAACTCCTTGGCGTCAGGCACCTCACCAATCACGTCGACGTGCGGGTTTTTCATGGTGGTGAGCCACTCGGGCATGGAGCGACCAGCAAGGTGATAGACGAAGTCGGGCACTTTTTCCACCGTCTTGGGCAGCACCTCGTCCACGAACCAGCGTATACCTTCCTCGTTGGGCATCCAACTCATGGAGCCGATGTGATAGAACCTAGGCTTCCCTTCAATCTCGTATTTGGGTTTAAACTGTTCGGGATAAACGCCAAACGGAATGTCGATGACGGGCTTGGAACAATACTTTCTGAAGAAGGCGGCATCTTTTCTTGTGATGGCGGCAACACCGTCAACAGTCTCCAACGCGTTGAGCTCGAATTCCTTTAAAGTCTTGGCCAAATGGTTGATATACCAACGTTTAAGTGGAGATTTTGTATCTTTGGCAATTCTTTCCCAAATCTTGTGTTCCACATTGTGAGCACGCAACACAATCATGGCTTTTGAATGGGCACGAATGGTCTCCACGTAGGGTGCCATGAAGAGAACTTCCAACTGCACTACGTCAAATTGTTCTTTTTCAAGTACTTCTGCTAATCTCTTCTTAAAATCTTCGGAGATGAAACGTTCCGCATGGTAGGATTTTCTGGTGAATAGGTTGAGGAAGGCATTCAAAGGCTTGACGGTCAAGTCGACGTCGATGAGCTCGATTCCAGTCTTTTTCTTATATTCCTCAGGGATGTCGCTTTCCTTGACGTTGTATTTCTCGCTGTTGACCGCCAGTATCTTAACCTGATGTCCTGCTTCAAGCAGTCCGGTGATGATGCTGTTCATCGCCATGGGACCGCCTTCTGAGGCAGGGTAGGGTGGTTTGTTGCAGAGTAGAAGTATTTTCATGTTGGGTTGTTTGTTGTTGTCTGTAGGGCTGTCGTACCACGGCAGCCGTAAAGGTTTTAAGGTGTATTTACCTCGGCGGTTCGTTTTTTCTTGAATAGCCTTTGTAAGAATTTCTTCCAACTGTCGCCGTCGAAGAGGGCGGCATCGGTGGTGGCCTTGAAGGTGAAGAAGAGTCCGACGGGAAGCAGCACCAGCGACGAAAGCCACACACCGAGGAACATGTTGAGGTCACCGAACACGGCCATACGCTCGGCAATGGTTGAGATGAGGTGATAGATGATGAAGAACACCACGGAGATGACTACGGGCAATCCCAATCCACCTCGACGAATGATGCTTCCCAACGGTGCTCCTATGAAGAAGAAGATGAGGCATGCAATGCTCAGCGTGAACTTCTTGTGCCATTCCTTCTTGTGCTTGTTGATGTTCTCGGTTTGGGTTTTGAGGTCCAGCTTATTGAAGGCTACGTTGTCTTTGGTGTTTTGTGCACTGGTTGAAGCCATATTGGCAATGATGGATCGCATCTCGCCTTCGTAACGGTCGAGAAGGGGCCAGGTTAAGGGAATAATGGTGTCGGCCACAATGCTGTCAGGGACAGGTGTGACGGGACCCTTGGGAGGAATGCCTGTATGAAGGCTGTTGAAGTTAGCCCATCGCCGCTCAAAGCCTTGTGTAAAAGCCTCTTGTTTGATTGCGTAACGGTGTTGGAGAGAGTCCAAGGAAGTGGAGAGTTGGCGGATGTTCATCATCTGTTGGTATGACTTGTACATCTCCTCGTCCGAACGGGTCATGTCGAATGAGGCCAGGCTGAACTTGAGTTGCTCTTGTTTGAACGACATGCGTTCAAAGGGCCGCCTATCCTTGTAGTTATCAGGCGTGAGGTCAGTGTAGTTGTAACCGTCATAAAGGGTGAAGATGATGTTGCGTTGGTTGGGACTCATCGACATCATGCCCGAATCGGCTGAGATGATCTTGGTGTTGCCCATGCGGTCGCTGTGGTCGTAGATTTTCACGCCATAGATGTGGCTGCCGTCCTTGCCCTTCTTCTCCACATAGATGACATAGTTGTCGATGTCTTTGTAAAATACGCCTTCCTTGATGTTGAAGGCCAGCTTTTGTCGCTGCACATCGGTGAGCAGGGTGCGCCATTTGAGTGTAGCGATGGGAATGAGACTGTTGGAGATGAAGAAGGCCAAGATGCTGGTCATCACAGAAAACACCAACAGCGGTCGCATCACTTTCCACATGGAAATGCCCGAGGCTTTCATGGCCACCAACTCGTAGTGCTCTCCAAGGTTGCCGAAACACATCAACAAGGCAAGTAGCAGAGCCAAAGGCAGCGACATGGGAATGGCCGTGATGGAGGTGTAGAACAATAATTCTGCCAATATTTTGATTTCCAGTCCTTTGCCAACCAAATCGTCGACATAAAGCCATACGAACTGCATCACCCAAATGAACACCACGATAAAAAAAGTGAGCACAAAGGTGCCGAGAAATGATTTGGTGATATAGCGGTATAGCTTTTTCATTCTTTTAATGAAAGAACGCTGCAAAAATATAAAAATTCTATCTTTGCAGAAAAATTACACGCATTATGGACCAACTTGATTATCTGAAAGGCTTGAACATAGCCATTACTATCAGCGCCAAAGACGGCGAAATCCTTTATCAAAACGACAGTTCCATCGAAGTGAACGGCGACGCTCGCGGTCGCGACCTGATGAAATGTCACAACGAACGTTCGCAGCAAATCATCCGCCATCTTTTGGACGATGCCGCCACCAACGTCTACACGATTTCCAAAAAAGGAAAGAAGAAGCTGATTTACCAAACGCCTTGGTATGAGGACGATGCAAAGCAAGTCGTCGGCGGACTAATCGAATTCTCCATCATCCTGCCCGAAGAGATGCCGTATTACGATCGTGGATAACTATGATTGGAATGGTTTTTGTTTTTGAATATTTGTCTAATCTGTAAAACTATAAATTATGAGAAAACTAACAGTTTTTTTGCTCTTTTTGCTCTCTTTTATCGGTGCAAAGGCTAATGACGGCGTGTTCTATGCCAGTGGTAACCAGCTCATTCCCATCACTGAGACCGACATCAGTGTAAAAAAGGAAGTGCTTACCATCAATCGTGTCGGCGACCATCTGGAAGTGACGGTCTACTATGAGTTTTTCAATCCTGGCAAGCCGAAGGACCTTTTGGTGGGCTTTGAGGCTCCTGCTCCTTATCCCGCCTATGAGGAGGACATGCAGCTCTTCCCCGAGCAGCCGCACATGCGCAACTTCAAAGTGGTGTTCAACGGCGACAAGTTATCCTACGAAGTGGCTCACATTGAGGACAACTTCTATGATACAGATGCCAAGACACCGCGCAAGTATTATACCAACGGCAAGATCAAAGGTTTGACGCGCAAGCAGTGCTTCGACGCCATGTCAGGCGAGTTTGCCGACGTTTATCCTTACTATTTCGTCTATCACTTCAACGCCCATTTCCGTGAAGGCTTGAACATCATCCAGCACACTTACGATTTCGATCTGTCAAGCTCGGTGGAAGAGGAGTTCAGATTTGATTATATTCTCACTGCTGCCAACCGTTGGGCTAACAATGGTATTGACGACTTTACGCTCGAAATCAACATGGGCGAAAGAGAGTCTTTCATGGTGCAGCCTACCTTCTTCAAGAGTGCCAAGGATTGGACCATCAACGGCAAAGGCAGAGTCTCCATGGAGACGGAATGGGGCTTGGCCGGTGAAAAAGGCTCCCCCTATTTCCATATCCAGGACGGCAGCATCACCTTTAAGAAGAAGAACTTCCACCCCGATGGTGAACTCAACATCAACAAGCGTTTGGCTTTGATGTATATGTACTCTTCATGGGATGAAGGCGATGACGGTCAGCCGGTTGTCGACTTGATGAAATTCCAGTACAACCATGTAAAACCGGTTTTCTTTGAGGATACCAATATCTCAGGCTTCACTGCCGAGCAGAAGCGCATCATGAAGAACATGCCCTTTGCCTATCGTGGCCACGTGTTCAAAGATGCCGGATTGAAGCAATACTTTGAATCGACCAACTGGTATATGCCTGATCCCAACTACAAGGACAGCATGGACTCGTTGACACCAGACGAAAAGAAATGGGTTCAGTTTTGGTCGAAATAACCTTTACAACAATAAGGAATGAAGAAACTGACCATTTTGTTTTTCCTTCTGCTTCTCATGGTCGGGGCAAAGGCTAACGATGGTGTGTACTACGCCAACGGCAACCAACTGATTCCTGTCACGGAGACCGACATCAGCGTCCGTAAGGAAGTGCTCACCATCAATCGCGTGGATGATCGACTTGAGGTGACCGTTTACTACGAGTTTTTCAATCCGACGAAACCGAAGGACCTGCTTGTCGGCTTTGAGGCTGAGTCGCCCTACGATTCGTATGTTGACATGGAAGAGACCTTCCCCAATCATCCTTATATTAGCAACTTTACGGTCACCATCAATGGCGATCGGCTTGGTTACGAGGTGGCTCATGTGTTGTACGATGAAGAGGATTATAGGAAGCGGGACTATTTCAGGAACGGACAATTCTCCGACTTGTCGCGTGAGCAATGCATCAAGACCATGAATGAATATGAGGGGATGGGCTATCCTTTTTATTATGTGTATCATTTCAATGCGCATTTCCGCGAAGGCCTCAACAGTGTGCAACACACCTACGATTTTGAGATATCAAATTCTGTGGGTGAGGAATACCGTTTTACCTACATACTGACTGCGGCCAACCGTTGGGCCAACCATCAGATTGACGACTTCACGCTCAACATCGACATGGGCGAAGCCCAGTCGTTCTTCATAGACCCCACTTTCTTCAAAAGCGTCGATGAATGGGTGTTTAAAGGTACTGGCCGTGCAACACCCGAAAAGTTATCGAAGAACACAAAGATGTTCCATGTCCAAAAGGGTGCCGTCAGTTTTCACAAGGATGGTTTTCATCCCGAGGGTGAGTTGCATATCAGCAAGCCTAGAGGGTTTTATGCATTTGGCGACCATGACACCTATGACATTATGGACTTGGTGAAAAAAATGATGGGCGGTCTTGAAGAATTGAAGTACCTCGTTGACAAATCCACACTCAGCGCAGAACAACGCCGTATCTTGAGGAATGTGCCTTTTGCCTATCGCGGTCATGTATTTAAGGACGAAGGACTGCGCCAGTTTTTCGAATCGACATACTGGTATGTGCCCAACCCCGATTACAAGGACGACATGAACACGATGACCCCGGAGGAAAGGGGATGGATCTATTTTATATTGGAGTAATCAAAAAAGGGAGCGAATTCTTCGCTCCCTTTTTTTGTTGTGTAAGCAAAACACTTACTTCGTCACCAAATTGTAGGTGTCCTGTGCGATGACGAACTCTTCGTCGGTAGGATACACCACCACTTTGACCTTGGAATTGGGTGTTGAGATCACGCCAGCGTCGCCGATGGTGTCCTTGTTCATCTGACTGTCGAATTCGATGCCGAGGCCTTCCATGTTTTCGAGGATGGCTTCACGCATGAACCAGGCGTTCTCGCCGATGCCACCTGTCATCACGATGAGGTCGGCACCGTTCATCACGGCCATGTAGCCGCCGATGTACTTCTTCACGCGGTGGGCGAACATGTTGAAGGCGTAGGTGCAGCGTTCGTCGCCTTCTTCCTTGCCGGCGCGCACGTCGCGCATGTCCTGCTTGCCGCCCGTGATGCCCACGAGGCCGGATTTCTTGTTCACCAGAGTGTTCATCTCCTTGGTCGTGTAGCCTTCCTTGTCCATGATGTACATGAAAGCGCCGAGGTCGAGGTCGCCTGTGCGGCTGCCCATCACAAGGCCTTCAACGGGGGTGAAGCCCATCGAGGTCTCCACCGACTTGCCATATTCGACGGCGGCGATGGAGGCACCACTGCCGAGGTGGCAGGTCACGATCTTCGACTTCTTCCAGTCCATGCCGACGAAAGCGGCGGCCTTTTCGGCCACGTACTTGTGGCTGGTGCCGTGGAAGCCATAGCGGCGCACGCGGTACTTTTCGTAGTATTCGTAAGGCAGGGCATAGAGGTAGGCCTCAGGCGGCATGGTGCTGTGGAACGAGGTGTCGAACACGGCAGCCATCGGGATGCCGGAGAGCACTTCTTCCATGGCATGGATGCCTTGCAGGCTGCCAGGGTTGTGCAAGGGGGCGAGGTCGGTGAGCGACTGGATGCCCTCGATGACCTTTTGGTCGATGAGGACACTCTTTGGGAACAATTCTCCACCGTGGGCCACGCGGTGACCGACGGCGTCGATTTCCTTCAGGTCCTTGATGACGCCCATCTTCGGGTCGACCAAGGCCTTCAGCACCAACTTGATGCCTTCGGTGTGATTCGGGATGGGAAGTTGCTCGTAGTATTTCTCACCATTGTATTTGTGGGTGAATTCGCCCATCTCAAGGCCAATACGCTCCAAGAGACCCTTGGCCAGCAGACGTGATGAATTGGCGTTTTCCATTTCCAGCAGCTGATACTTGATGGAGGAGCTGCCGCAGTTGAGGACTAATATTTTCATGTTGTATTGTTGATTGTTTAATTATGAATTGGGAATGACAAATCTGCTCTTTTACCCTCATGGCGGAGGTGCATCCGCCATCCCCCAAGCGCGGAGACGTATCCTTGCGGCTTGGGAGATAGCGGGTCAAGCCCGCTCTGAGGGTTATGGGCAGTTTTTGTCTTTATTTCTGTTTCTGTGCAATAGCCTGGTTACAGGTGATGGCGACCAGTTTATATACGTCGTCGATGGAGCAACCGCGGCTGAGGTCGTTGCAGGGCTTGGCGAGGCCTTGCAGCACGGGACCGACGGCTTCGGCACCAGCCAGACGTTGGACGAGCTTATAGGCGATGTTACCGACTTCGAGGCAGGGGAACACGAGGGTGTTGGCCTTGCCGGCGACAGGGCTGCCAGGAGCCTTGCTCGAACCGACTGACGGCACGATGGCGGCGTCAGCTTGCAGTTCACCGTCGAGGACGAGGTCGGGACGACGCTCCTTGGCGATGCGTGTGGCTTCGATGACCTTGTCGACCACTTCATGCTTGGCGCTGCCCTTGGTGGAGAAGCTCAAGATAGCAGTAATCGGGTCGATCTTGGCGATGGCCTTGGCCGTGTCGGCGGTGCAGATGGCGATTTCGGCCAGCTGCTCGGCTGTCGGCATAGGCGTGACGGCGCAGTCGGCGAAGACCATGCGGCCGTTGGTGCCATAAGGACAGCCCTCGGGGAGGAACATCGTGAAGGCGCCACTGACGCAGGTCACGCCAGGAACGGTCTTGATGATTTGCAGGGCGGGACGGAGCATGTCGCCTGTGGTGCTGCGTGCACCACTGACGAGACCATCGGCTTCACCCGCCTTGACCATGAGGATGCCGAGATACATGAAGTTCTGGGCCAGGTCGTCGGCTTGCTCGGGCGTCATGCCCTTGGCTTTACGCAACTCGTATAGCAGGTCGGCATATTTTTGTTTGTCGGGGTTGTTCTTCGGGTCGATGATACGGGCCTTGTCAATGTTCTTCAGACCGAATTCGGCGGTCATCTCCTTGATCTTCTCGGCAGGGCCGATGAGGATGATGTCGGCGACACCGTCAGCCAAAAGACGGTCGGCGGCTTTCAAGGTACGGGGTTCATCACCCTCGGGGAGCACAATGCGCTGCTTGTTGGCTTGCGCGTTGGCAATGATTTCTTGCATTAAATCCATTGTTGTTGAATTGTTTATTGTTGATTTGTTGAATTGTTGTTAATGTGATTTGACATAGTCAATTGTTAGGCTGTCACACTGTGGCAGCCCCTATTATTTTGGTTGCAAAGTTAGAAAGTTTTTGTGTCGGTTTGCAAATAATCCATTATTTTTGCAGCGCATTTTTTGCAAGAAATCCATGCCGCAGTATCCCGACATATTCTACAACCCTTTTGCTGAGCCGACGCAAGCCGTTGACACAGTGCAAGCTGTCGACACCATCGCCTGCGATAGTGTGGTGCCAAGCTTCATCACTTCGGGTTTTGACGGCACGCTTACGCCTTTGGTGCGCATGAGTTACGAGATCCTACAAGGCTGGAATTTAGCCCTTTTGGGGCTCATGTTGCTGCTCATCGTGCTCAACAAACAACTCTATCCCCGACAGTTCCGTCAGGTGTTGTCGGTGCCTGGTGGCGTGGCCCATACCAACCAGTTGTTGAGGGAATGGAATCCTGTGCGGAGCTTCCTGTGCGTTTCCTTTACCATAGGTTACATCCTGCTTCTCGCGCTGTTTGTACAGAAGAGTTGTGTGGTGCTGTCGCACGACGTGGCAAAATACAACAATTGGTCGGTGTTTTGGACCATCTGTGGCATCATGACAGGATGGGTGTTGCTGCGATATCTTACGTTGCATTTCGTCAATTGGCTCTTCGATGCCCGCGACACGGTCGACCGCCAGATGTCGGTCCAGTTTTCCATCTCCATTTTCACTCTTATGGCCATGATGCCGCTTGTGCTGCTTTTGATTTATAATCCAACAAAGTATTTTGTATGGATTGGCATTGGTTTATTGGGATTGGCGGCTTTAGTGAGGTTCGTTTTGGGAATAATTGAATCTAGAGTGGCAACAAAAATATCTGCATTTTATATTTTTTTGTATCTTTGCGCCCTCGAAATCGCACCCGTTGCAACGCTTGTGACTGCAGGCTGGCGATACTTTAGCCAAGGTGCTGCTTTTTAATGAGTTATGCAGCGTGAATGTGGGTAAAAACGAGGGTATTATACGTTCTTAAAAGAGAAGAAAAAGATGAAGATTAAGTCGATTTTGGTGTCACAACCCAAGCCTGCCGACATTTCGAAGACGCCTTTCGCCGACATGATGAAGAAGTATGGCGTGAACATTACTTTCGAAAAGTTCATCAAACTTGACGCGGTCTCTGCAAGCGAACTTCGTCAGGAGCATATCAAACTCCCAGAATATACAGCAATCATTCTCACCAGCCGTAACGCCATCGACCATTTTTTCAGAGTGGCCAAGGAGATGCGTTATGCCGTTCCCGAGACGCTGAAGTATTTCTGCATCAACGAGTCGACGGCTTTCTATCTGCAGCGTTATGTGCAATACCGCAAGCGCAAGGTGTTCTATGGCAGCCAGACGCTCAACGACCTCATCGACATCATGAAGAAGCACAAGGACGAGAAATACCTTTATTGTTGCTCTGACATCAGTTCTGATGCCACCCTCGACCTGCTTAACGCCGCAAAACTCAACTTCACCAAGGCCGTGATGTTCCGCACTGTTTCAGCCGACTTGAAGGATGTGGTGAAAATCAACGATTACGACATGCTGGTGTTCTTCAGCCCTGCCGGTATCCTTTCGCTGAAAGAGAATTTCCCCGAATTCGAGCAGAAAGAGGTTGCCATTGGCGGTTTCGGCGAGGCCACCTGCCAGGCCATCATCGATGCTGGCTTCGAGCTTAATTTCCGTGCACCCACCGAGACGGCCCATTCCATGACCATGGCCATGGAGGAATACCTTGCAGCCGAGAACAAGAAAAGCAAGAAAAAATAACCCTGCCGAAAAGCGTTTTGTGCCATGACGGCTCAGGAGGGATTGCCAAAATACGAGAGGATTTGTAAGGAAAACGACATCCAGGCGCTTTTCGACAAAGGCCATGGCTTCAGCGTATATCCCTATCGTGTCGTCTACCTGTTTAGGTATGACGAGAACCATCCTGTCACCTGCCGTCTGCTCGTTTCCGTCTCCAAGAAACGCTTCCACCATGCCGTTAAGCGCAATCGTGTGAAACGCCTGATCCGTGAGTCGTGGCGTCGCAACAAGGCTGCGCTCTACGAAATCTGCGAAAAGGATAATATTTCCGTGGATGTAGCGTTAGTCTATACGGCTACAGTCATCCACAGCTATGAGGAGATATATGCCAAGACGAAGAAAGCCGTTAACGAGCTGATTAACAAATATAGTTCAACAAAGCTCACCAGCCATGAAACGCATCGCCCAACTGCCGGCTAAGTTCCTGATCCTGCTCATCCGCATTTATCAGGTGACGCTGTCGCCCTTCATAGGCAACAGCTGCCGCTATACGCCCACCTGTTCCAACTACGGCATCGAAGCCATACAGAAATACGGTTTCTTCAAAGGCGGCTGGCTTACCTTCAAACGCATCCTCTCCTGCAACCCATGGGGTGGCAGCGGCTATGACCCAGTGCCTTAGTTGGAGATTCCCCTTCGGGAATGGAGGGGAGTCAATTGGCTAATGGCGGCGGTTGTAAGTGTTGTGTTTGGGTAAGTGGTTTTTACCGCCGCAGGTAAAAAAAGAAAATAATCCATTCCCCGAAGGGGAAACTAAACATAGTAATTGAAAAAACAGAAAATAATGAAGAGAATATCATTTGTCATTTTAGTTACAACCCTATGCCTCTCCCTGAGCCTCCTCGCCCAAGAGAAGCAGAACAACTTCGAAATCGCCAAAAGCCTCGACATCTACAACAGCCTCCTCCGTGAGCTGAATCTCAACTATGTCGACGAGATCAACCCGGGCGAACTCAATGAGACCGCCATCAAGGCCATGCTCGATGGCCTCGACCCTTACACGGTCTTCATCCCAGAGTCGGACATCGAGAATGCCAAGTTCATGACCACTGGCGAATATGGTGGCATTGGCGCTGTCATTCAATACGATGGCGAGTTCACTCGCATCTCCGATCCATACGAAGGCTGGCCAGCACAGAAAGCGGGCATCATCGCTGGTGACGCCATCCTTGAGGTGAATGGTGTGGATTGCAAGAAAAAGAACACCCAAGAGGTCAGCAACCTGCTGAAGGGCCAACCTGGCACTGAGGTGACGCTGAAACTCAAGCGATTTGGTCAAGAGAAGCCTGTGGAAATCAAGCTGAAGCGCGAGAAGGTGAAAATCGACAACATACCTTATTATAAGGTGTTCGACAATGGTATCGCCTATCTTTCTTTGAGCGGCTTCACCCGTGATGCAGCCAAGGAACTGAAGGAGAAGTTTGTGGAGATGAAGAAAGACCACGCACTGAAAGGATTTGTCCTTGACTTGCGCGGCAATGGCGGCGGTTTGATGAATGAGGCAGTCGATATTGTCAACTTGTTTGTCCCCAAAGGCAAGGCCGTGGTCTCGATGAAAGGCAAGGCTGCCACGGCCAACAGCATGCATCCCACTACCAATGAGCCTGTGGACTTGGAAATCCCCTTGGCCATACTCGTCGACGGCAATAGCGCCTCGGCCAGTGAGATTGTGGCAGGTGCTATCCAAGACTACGACCGCGGTGTCATCATCGGACAGCGTACGTTTGGCAAAGGCTTGGTGCAGAATATCTTACCTTTGAGCTACAATACCCAAATGAAGGTTACGGTGGCGCATTACTATATTCCCAGCGGCCGTTGCATTCAGGAAATTGACTACTCGCACAAGAAAGACACCGCCCAGATGAAAAAAGACACATTGGGTAAAGCTTTCAAGACCATGGGTGGGCGCACCGTTTACGAAGGTCATGGCATCACTCCCGATGTGAAGGTCAACCGTGACCCATACGCCACGGTGACGGCTTATCTCTATGGCAAGAACTACATCTTCGACTATGCCAACAAGTTCTACAACGAGCATAAGAGTATAGCACCAGCCGAACGCTTCCAGATTGACGAAGACACCTATCAAGACTTCATGAAGTTTGTGAAGGACAAGAAGTTCAGCTACACCACCGAAAGCGAGAAAGCCATCGAGAAGCTGAAGAAAACCGCCAAGGATGAAGGCTATCTCGACAAGATAAAGCCACAAATCGAATCGTTGGAGAAGAACCTTGCTGCCGAGAAGGACAACGACCTGCTCAACAACCGCAAGGACATCGAAGAGCTGCTGCGTTCCGAGATCGTTGGGCGTTATTATTACCAAAAAGGCCGCATCGTGGCTTCGTTGAACGATGACCCTGACCTGAAACGCGCCTTTGAGATTCTGCTCAACACCAACGGCAAGGACGAATACCACAGCATCTTGAGTGGCAAGTGATGACAACGCAGGCTCCCATACGATCCTACCTAAACCAAGCCTACCTGTTAGGCTTGCTCATGGTGGCCGTAGGCCTGACGCTCTCTCCTTTCCTGATGGGCATGTCACAGTTTTGGTTAGTCCTCGTCTGGCTTGTCGATGCCCTTACTCCCCCTTTTAAGGGGGTCGGGGGGATTAAAACAAAACTCTCCCGTTTCTTCCACAACAAAGCCGCCGTTCTCTTAGTGGCTTTTTATCTCATGCATGTTCTTGGCCTACTGTGGACATCCGATTTCCAGTATGCCATGAAAGACCTTCGCGTCAAGCTGCCTATTTTGGTCATGCCTTTTGTGCTGTCAAGCATGGAACCGCTTGACCGCAAGCGTTTCGACTTGGTGATGCTGGTGTATGTGCTTTCGGTCTTCATCGCCACGCAGTTCAGTTTCTTCCGTTATATTAGGCATGATTACGAGGATGTCCGCGAGATTTCCCGTTTCATTAGCCATATCCGCTTCTGCCTCAACATCGTCTTTAGCATGGCGGTGGTTGGGTATTACATTTTCAAGAGCTCTGCAAACCGAAAAAAACAGGGCCATGAGCCCTCAGTTCCTGCTTTTGGCATGAAAGTCGTAA
Organism: uncultured Bacteroidia bacterium; assembly: GCA_902767725.1. Taxonomy (GTDB): domain Bacteria; phylum Bacteroidota; class Bacteroidia; order Bacteroidales; family F082; genus Limimorpha. The sequence goes on from CACXIM010000003.1 coordinate 39,665, forward strand.
TCGACCGTTTCTTGCAATGGTTTCTGCTGCTCTGGTTTGCCTATGCCATCTTTATCATTGAATCTTTGTCGGGTTATGTGATTCTTATGGTGGTTGCCGTTGTTTCGGCCGTCTACGCCTTCTTGCAATGGAAAAAGAGTAAAGCATGGCATATTGGTGTAGGGGCTGCTGCATTGTCGGCTGTTGTCATTGGAGTTGTGGTCATCGTTCATTTCGTGAAGCCTAAGTTGAAGGTGGAGCCTGTGGATTTTGCTGCTTTGGAAAAGACGACGATCCAAGGTAATCCTTATTGGCACGACACGGTGTACAATCCCGTTGAGGACGGCAAATTTGTAGGGTTGTATTACTGCAAAAAGGAGTTGCAGGAAGCCTGGCCTCAACGCAGTAGCATGCCTTTTGATGGCCTTACCACAAACGACGAAAGCCTTGAAGCCACCTTGGCGCGTTATCTCACCTCGAAAGATTTGCGTAAGGATGCCCAAGGCGTGATGGCCTTGACCGATGAGGATATTCACAACATAGAGCAAGGTGTGGCCAACTACAACAATTGGAAGCATCCAGGCCTTCACGCCCGACTTTCCTCGACGTTGTTTGAATACAACCTCTATCGTCGTTTCAACAATCCCAATGGAGGATCGCTTTCGCAGCGCCTTGAATACACACGGGCTTCGTTCCATATCATCGGGCAGCATCCATGGTTTGGCGTGGGTACGGGCGATGTGCCGCAGGCCTTTGCCCAGACATACGATGAAATCCATTCCCCGCTGAAAGAGGAGTTTCGATTCCGAGCCCATAATCAGTATCTGGCCATCGCGGTGGCTTTCGGGTTGGTGGGCTTGGCATTTTTCATATTTGTGTTGCTCTATCCTTGGTTGGCGTCGAAGCGAAATCACACCTATTTATATATGGTGTTCCTTTGTGTCATGCTGCTTTCGATGTTTCCTGAAGACACTTTGGAAACCCAAGCAGGTGCCACGCTGTTTGCCTTTTTCGTTTCATTGTTGCTGTTTGCAAGACCTCAGGCTCAGGGTCCTTGTAACGCGTCCCAAAGCCCCACGTCCTACCTCAAATAATACAGTTGTTTATTTTTGGGCAGTTACTTATTGAAAAATTGTTATCTTTGCAGCGATAATACCATCAATCATGAGGAAAGAACAATTTGTCTGCCCCTATGAGGTATATGACAAAATGGAAGAGCTGCCCCAGCCGGACACTGATTTGATGCGTCGTGCCCACGAGGCGGCTCGTAATGCTTACGCACCCTATTCCAAGTTCAATGTGGGCGCTGCCGTTCGTTTGGCCAATGGGGCCATCGTGATGGGCAACAATATCGAAAATGCGGCCTATCCCAGCGGTCTGTGTGCCGAAAGAGTGGCGATGTTTGCAGCCATGGCGCAATATCCAGGCGTGCCTTTCGAGGCTTTGGCGGTGACGGCATGGTCGGCTACAAAAGCCATCGACGAGCCTGTCGCCCCTTGCGGGGCTTGCCGTCAGGTGATGGTGGAGGTGGAGCAGGTCTCGAAACGGCCTTTGCGCGTGCTCTGTCAAGGTGACACAGGCCCCGTCATGGTCTTCGACGGCGTCGAGTCGCTGATGCCTTTTATCTTCTTGGATAAGTTCCTTTAATCGTTTTCTGCAGTCGGAGTTAGGGAAGTGGTCTCGGCTTGTCGCTTGGGCTGCGCCTTGATCCAACTCCATGTGATGAGCCCGATGGTCACCACCGCGCTGGCGATGATGAGCCATACGCTTTGGGTGGCGCCAAAGTGATCGACATCGACATTGATAATCCCCTTATTGTTGAGGTAATAGATCAAAACGGCGCTTCCGTTGTTGAGAAAGTGCATGAGGATGCTCGTCCACAGCGAGCCAGTGATGTAGAACATGTAACCTAAGAGCATGCCGAGGAACATACGCGTCAGGAAGCCGTAGAACTGGAAGTGGATAAAGGAGAAGATGGCTGCCGAAAGGATAATGGCGACATGTGGGTTTATCTTACGCGTCAGTGCTTGTTGCACCACACCTCGGAAGGTCAGTTCCTCACCTATGGCAGGTATCAATGCGATGATGACGAGGTTGAGCAGCAAACCGCCGATGGTGTCGACGTTGAGCATGCGCTCGGTGAGGTCAGTGGCGGTTTGTTCCAGGGTCTTCAACATGTCTTCCAGCATCTGGAGCGCACCCCCCAGTTTCATGCCTTCGTTCCATTCGGTCAGCAGGTTGGAGACTGGCAGCGAGATGAACATCAAAAGGGCACCTATGATGATAAGCCACCAAGGAGGGGTGAGCTTGCGAAGGCCTAAATCCCTCATTTGATGTTCTTTGCGCGTGATGAAATAGTACACGATGGGTGGTACCACAAACATGAAGATGGAGCTGATGCCTTGTCCGAGTTTCATCCCAGTGTCGCCGGTAAAGACGAAAACAGTGGAGGCGGCTACACCAATCAGGCCGCTGATCAACAAGATGACAAGGAAGAGAAGGATTCTGATGCCAGTGGATTGTTTCAGGTTGTCGTTCATAGTTGGTTTAATTTTGCTGCAAAGATACACTTTTTGTAATTTTGCAGCGAAAAAGGAAAGGACCCTGAGCCCTGAGCTCGTCGAAGGGTCGAAGGGTGATTCAATTAGAAATACCTCAATGTATAAACTTGCCCACCTCGAATTCGAGCATTATCCGCTGCTCCTCGCGCCTATGGAAGACGTGTCGGACCCGCCTTTCCGTTATGTCTGCAAACTTTTTGGTGCTGACGTGGTGTACTCGGAATTCATCTCCGCCGACGGCCTCATCCGCGACTCGGTGAAGAGCATCAAGAAGCTGGATTTCGAGGAGTTTGAGCGACCTGTAGGCATCCAAATCTTCGGCAATGCCGTCGAGCCTATGGTTGAGGCGGCACGTTATGCCGAGACCGCCCATCCCGACATCATCGACATCAACTTCGGCTGTCCGGTGAAGAAAGTGGCATCGAAAGGGGCTGGCTCGGGCATCATGAACGACATTCCTAAGATGGTGGCTATCACCAAAGCCGTGGTGGAGGCGGTAAAGACACCTGTGACGGTCAAAACGCGACTCGGTTATGATAACGAGCACCGCGAAATCGTCGACATTGCCGAACGCCTTCAAGACGTGGGTATCGCCGCTTTGACCATCCACGGACGCCTGCGCACCACCAAATACAGCGAGCCCGCCGACTGGACCCTCATCGGAGCCGTGAAAAACAATCCCCGCATGCACATTCCCATCATCGGCAACGGTGACGTGGTGGACGGGCCTTCAGCGAAGTATTACAAGGACACTTACGGTGTGGATGGCCTGATGATTGGTCGTGCTACCTACGGTAATCCTTGGATTTTCAGTCAGATAAGACATTATTTGGAAACGGGGGAGGAATTACTCTCGCCCAACGTGACAGAGCGCGTGCGCGTCAGCAAGATACAATTGGAACGTTCGGTGGCATGGAAAGGTGAGCATATCGCTCTGTTGGAAATCCGCAAGCATTGGTCGGCTTATTTCAAAGGTTTACCGAATTTCAAGCCATTCAAAATGAGGTTGATGGAGACCTTGTCGGTGGAGGAGGTTTTGGGGATTTTGGAGGAGATTGAAAACTATTATTAGATTCCCTTCGGGAATGGAGTTTTTCAATTGCTAAAATGGCGGCGGCTTGTAACACCAGAGATTTGTAAGTGTCATTAGCCGCCGCGATTCACAGAAACACTGTTCTCCATTCCCGCAGGGAATCTTATCCTACAATCCCCTCCTTCAAAACCCCATTCTCAAACAAGTTCCTCACCAGCTCCTCGCGACTGATATGATACGTCTTGATGCCCAATGACTTGGCGACCTCGATATTCGCAGCCGTGTCGTCGATGAAAAGTGTTTCCTCGGGCAACAATTCTTCATGGTCAAGGATCAGTTCGAAAAAGCGCGGGTCGGGTTTTTCCAAATGCTCAGCGAAGGAAAAATACGATTTGTTGAAAAGTTCGTCAAACTCGTTGTAGCCAAAGCGCAGCTGCAAGTCCCTGACATACAAATCGTAATGAATCACATTGGAGTTGCTCATCAAGAAAATCTTGTAGTGCTTTCTGATTTGTTCCAGGGCGGCGATGCGTTCGCGGGGGATGTCCAAAAGCATGGCATTCCAGATGGCATCAAACTTTTGGTCGGTCATTTTCTCTTGGCCGAGAAGGGCTTTGGTTTTCTTGCGGAAGGTGGGGGCGGTGTAGATGCCCGTGTCGAATTTGCTCATGATTTCCATAAACTCCTTGGATTGAGCCAATTCTGAAGTGCTGATGCCCATTTTTTCGAGTTCTTTATAAACAATGCTTTCGTCAATGTCAAGGACAACGCCGCCGAGGTCGAAGATGATATTCTTTATTTTTGCGCTCATTTTTGAGAAAATTTCAGTCTAATTCGATGCAAAATTGTAAATTTGCAGCGCAAAAAGCAAGAAAAAAGGCGGAAATCTTTGTTTTGGCCTTGTTTTTTTGCGGTCCCATAGCGCAGTTGGTTAGAGCAACTGACTCATAATCAGTAGGTCCTAGGTTCAAGCCCTAGTGGGACCACCACAAAAAAGGCGAGGCTCAATGTTTGGGCTTCGCCTTTATTGCTAGATTATCTGTCTGTCTTCGGCTTCTGATATTTCTATCAAGTGTTTTATCCGTTTTTCTAAGTCATCTTGGGTCATAAGATGCCATTCTTTTCGTTTGGACTTTTGCATTAAACCAAACCCTGTTAATTCAATGTTCTCATTTTTGTATTTTTTGTCAAATTCGGGTTTTTTGAGCCAAAGTAGTTCTGAATCATTTAATAGTGTGAGAAGCACATACGATTTTTCCCAATCGAGTAAAAATGCATAATCGTCTTTGTATCCAATGATTTTACAATCTGGATAATTGAATCTTGTATCACCTCTTTTATCAAATATCATGGTGATGTTGTAGTAGTCTGTGATGTTTTTGGGGAGTTCGTTTATAAACTTTTGCGACTTCTTTACTTTTGTGAATGAGGAGGAAACGGCTAACAACCAAATGAATACTGCAAATAGATTTCCTAATAAAATACAAATGAGTACCATTAAGAGGTTTTTAAAGAAAGGCGTCGATAATGCTTCTGCGAATAAGTAGATAAGGCTAAAACAAACAGAGAAAAGAATGCCACAGAATTTCAATAGATATTTTGAAGTGGCTTTTGTTTGTTCTCGATACTCTTTAAAAGTCATCATTGAAGTTATATTTCTGTAAAGATAATGGTTATTTCGGATAGGCAAAGGCTTTTATTGCATTTGGCTGTAATCCCTTGCAAGTCCGCCCTGCGAGGTCTCCTTATAGAGCGAAGGCAAATCCTTGCCAGTCTCTTTCATTGTTTCCACTACTTTGTCGAACGACACGCGATGGTGCCCGTCGGAGAAGGTGGAGTAGATGTTGGAGTCGAGGGCACGGGCAGCGGCGTAGGCATTGCGCTCGATACAAGGGATCTGGACAAGACCGCAAACAGGGTCGCAGGTCATGCCCAAGTGGTGCTCAAGCGCCATCTCTGCGGCATATTCAATCTGGGCAGGACTTCCCCCAAACAGTTGGTTGGCGGCAGCGGCAGCCATGGCGCACGCCACGCCCACCTCGCCTTGACAGCCCACCTCAGCACCCGAGATGGAGGCGTTGGTGCGCACGATGTTGCCTACCAAACCCGCTGTTACCAAGGCACGTACGATGCGTTGGTCGGTGAAATCATAGCTCTTTGAGAGATGATACAATACGGCTGGCATCACGCCGCACGACCCGCAGGTCGGTGCCGTGACGATAACACCGCCCGAAGCGTTTTCTTCCGAGACCGCCAAGGCGTAGGAATATACCAAGCCACGGCTTTTCAGAGTGTGCGTGTAACCGGAGGCCTTGATGTGGTAAGTGGCGGCTTTGCGGCTCAAGTTGAGCGGCCCAGGAAGGACACCCTCGGCTTGAAGACCACGCTCAACGGCAGCCTTCATTACTTGCCAAACCTTCAGCATGTAGTCCTCAATCTCTTTTTGGTTCTCGTATTCGTACACATATTCCCAATAGGTGCGTCCGGTGCGCTCGCACCAGCTGAGGATGTCGGTCATCTTCGAGAGCGGGTAGACCTCGGGTGATTCATCCAGTTTGCCTTCTTCGGCCAGGTTGCCACCGCCTATGCTGAACACTTTCCAGTCGCCGAGAAGGTTTTTCTCCGCGTCAAAGGCCTTGAACAACATGCCGTTAGGGTGGAATGGGAGAATGATTTCCGGCTTCCAAACGATTTCTGTAGGTGCTTGAAGGGTGTCGAGGATGGCCTTGTCGGTCATGTGGCCCTTGCCAGTGGCGGCGAGGCTGCCATAAAGTGTCACTTCAAACGAGGCTGCGTTGGGGAAACGCTCGTTGAAAATATGTGCGGCCTTCTGCGGGCCCATGGTGTGGCTGCTTGAGGGGCCAACACCGATCTTGTAAATGTCTTTGATGGTTTTCATGGCGCAAAGTTAGGAAAAAAACTTACCTTTGCAGCCAATAATAATGAAGAATATGGCAGAAGAAAATAAACCCTTGACCGAACTCGACGAACTGGGCGAATTCGGCCTCATCGACCAATTGACGCAGGACTTCCCCTTGCGTAATGCTTCTTCGCTGAAAGGCGTCGGCGACGATGCCGCTGTTATCAACCACGAAGGAATGCGCACGCTCGTCTCGGTGGACATGCTCATCGAAGGCATCCACTTCGACATGACCTATTGTCCGCTGAAGCACCTTGGCTACAAAGCGGCCGTCAGCAATTTCTCCGACATCTACGCCATGAACGGCACACCCACGCAGATTGTGGTCGGTCTGGGCGTGTCAAGCCGCTATACCGCCGAGGCATTGAATGAGCTGTATGCAGGCATCCGCTTGGCTTGCGAGCGCTACCATGTCGACATGGTGGGTGGCGACACCACGAGCAGCAAGACGGGCCTGGTCATCTCCATCATGGTTATCGGTATGGCTAAGGACGAGGATATTGTCTACCGCAGCGGTGCCAAGAAGAACGACCTGCTCTGCGTTTCGGGCGACTTGGGTGGAGCCTACATCGGCCTGCTCATCCTTGAACGCGAGAAGGTGGAGTTCCTTTCCAATCCCAACATGCAACCCCAACTGAAAGGCATGGAGTATGTGCTCGAACGCCAACTGAAACCCGAAGCCCGCAAGGACATTGTGGAGCAACTCAAAGCTTTGGGCATCAAACCCACCTCGATGATCGACATCTCTGACGGCCTGGCCTCCGAAATCCTGCATCTCTGCAAGGAATCGGGTGTGGGCTGCCAACTCTATGAGAACAAAATCCCGATCGACCCGACCACGGACAAGATGGCAAAGGAATTCCAGATTGTGCCTTCGGTGGCGGCTTTGAGTGGGGGAGAGGACTATGAGTTGCTTTTCACCATCGACCAGAAGGACTACGAGAAGATACAGACCCTGTCGACTGACGTGACGGTCATCGGCTATATGACCGACGACAAGGGCGTGGCCGAGATGATCACCCCCGACAACCACGTCATCCCCATCAAAGCCCAAGGTTGGGACCACATGAGGAAGAAACAAGAATAGTATATTTATCACAAAACCGACAAAACTGTTAAAACAATAGTAAAGTCATAAGAAAAGCGTGTGGCGGCACCCAACCGGGTTGCCGCCTGAAAGCGGGCCGGTTGGCCGCTTTCCCCAACTGAGAAATAGTTTTGTAGGTTTTGCAAGTTTTGTGAGAAAAGAAACACAATTATGCCCGAATTGCCAGAAATAGTAAAACAAAAGCTCGCCGTGCTGCCCAACAAGCCTGGCGTGTATCGCTATTTCGACAAAAGCGGCACGCTCATATACGTCGGCAAGGCCAAGAACCTGAAACGCCGCGTCAGCAGTTATTTCAACAAGGAACAATTCGGCAAGACGCGCGTCCTCGTGAGCAAAATCGCCGATCTTGAATATAGCATCGTCGACTCGGAGTCGGAGGCTCTGCTGCTTGAGAACACGATGATCAAGCAGTACAAGCCGCGCTACAACATCATGCTCAAGGACGACAAGACTTATCCTTGGATTTGTATAAAAAAGGAGGCCTTCCCGCGAGTGTTCTTGACACGAAGGAAAGTGAACGACGGCTCAGAGTATTTCGGTCCTTACCCTTCGGTCCGCACGGCGCATATCTTGTTGGACCTGCTCAGCCAGGTGTATAAGGTGCGCTCCTGCCGCACACCATTGACGGAAGCAGGTGTCGAAAAAGGCAAGTACAAAGTCTGCCTCGACTACCACATCCACAAGTGCAACGGTCCTTGTGAAGGCCTGATTTCTAAGGAGGACTACAACGCCATGATTGCCGAGATTCGCGAGGTCATCAAGGGCAACTTGGGTTGGGTGCTTCGAGGGCTGAAGTCGGCCATGATGGACCATGCCTCGCGCATGGAGTTTGAGGAGGCACAGGTCATCAAGGAGAAGTACGACCTTTTGGAGGAATACCGCAGCCGTTCCACCGTGGTCAGTGCGACGATTCACAATGTGGAGGTGTTCTCTTACGTCGACGAGGGCGAGCTGTTCTATGTCAACTACATGAAGGTGAAGGACGGTGCCGTGGTGCAGAGTCATTCCTTCGAGATGAAGCGACGTTTGGAGGAGACTGCCGAGGAGCTTTTGCTCTTGGCCGTTACCGAGTTGCGTCAGCAGTTCGGTGACCATGCCCCCGAAATCATCGTGCCCATGAAACTGGACTATCCGATTGATGAGGTGTTGCTGACCGTTCCGCAGCGTGGCGACAAGCTGAAACTCCTCGACCTCTCGCGCCGCAATGCCATCCAGTACAAGATTGACCTTGAGAAGCAGCGTACGCTTGTCGACCCCGAACGCCATCAGAAGCGGGTTTTGAACAGCTTGAAAGAGGCCTTGCAGCTTGACGAGGTGCCCAATGTCATCGAGTGTTTCGACAACTCCAACTTCCAGGGCGACTATGCCGTGGCGGGCATGGTGCAGTTTGTGAACGGCAAACCCAACAAGGCGGGTTATCGCCATTTCAACATCAAGACCGTGGAAGGCCCCGACGACTATGCTTCGATGAAAGAGGTGGTGCGCCGGCGTTATACAAGGCTGATAGAGGAGGGCAAGCCTTTGCCAAACCTCATCATCACCGATGGTGGTAAGGGACAGATGGAGGTGGTGCGTCAGGTGATTCAAGACGAGCTGCATGTGGAGATTCCCATCGCGGGCTTGGCCAAGGACGACCGTCACCGCACGAATGAATTGCTCTTCGGTTTTCCGCCTCGTGTGGTGGGTTTGAAGCCCAATTCAGAGGTGTTTCGTCTGCTGACGCATATCCAGGACGAGGTGCACCGTTTTGCCATCACCTTCCACCGCAAGAAGTTCGAGAAGGGCTTCATGCACTCCGAGTTGGCCGACATCAAGGGGATAGGGAAGAAGACGGCAGAGAAGCTGCTTTTGGAGCTGAAATCCGTAAAAGGCATCAAGGAGGCATCCTTGGAACGCCTCACCGAGGTTGTAGGCCCCGCCAAGGCGCAAGTCGTTTTTGATTATTTTCGGCAGTAATGGGATTCCCTTCGGGAATGGAGGCAGGTTGCTGTTTAATAGCGGCGGCTACTAACGTCTACAATCCGTAAGCGTCACAAGCCGCCGCTGTTAACTAAGACTACAAACTCCATTCCCGAAGGGAATCTCCTGACTACCGTGCAGATACAAAAAAAGCCAGCATGACGCTGGCTTTTTGTTTCACCTTTCTTCAACTGCTTACTGCAGCTTGAAGAACACAGGAATCTGATAAGACACACGCACGGCCTTACCACGCTGCTTGCCAGGTTTCCATTTCGGCATTGACTTCACCACGCGCATGGCTTCTTCGTCGCAGCCACCACCGATGCCACGGAGCAGCTTCACATTGGAGACGGAACCGTCAGGTTCGACGACGAAACCGATGAACACACGGCCTTGGATACCGGTCTCACGGGCAATCTGAGGATACTTGATGTTTTTACCAACGTATTCCATCAGTTTTTGCTCGCCTCCAGGGAAGGCAGGCATCTCTTCCACGATTTGGAAGATCTCCTGTTCCACGACTTCTTCTTCAACGACTTCAGGGGCAACGTACTCTTCAATGACTTCGTTCTGCTCCACTTCGGCGTTGATTTCGATGTCCTTGGTCTCAACGTTGTCGTCCACGATTTCGAGTTGTGTGGTCTGCTGAGGCACTTCCACGGGCTGTGGCTTTTGCTCTTCTTGTTTGGTGATTTCCACCAAATCTTCTTCGATGTTCTCGACTTGACGCTTGAAACTCTCGTCGAGTTGACGCTTGTCGTAGCTCTTGTACTCAAAAGCGGCCCAAGCGATGAGCAAGCTGATAATCATACCTATCTGTATGAACATCAGTTTCTTGTTCTCAAGGTTAGCCTTAGGTGATTTTTTCTCTTCCATGGTGCTATGTTTTTAAATTCTACTTTCCAATTTGACGTTGCGAAAGTAGTAATATTTTGCTTATAAAACGCAAATGAGGCAAATTTTATTTTTTTCTTCTGAAAAAAAGATAAAAAACAAGTACTCCGATTAGGGTCCCGATGCTGTCGGCAATCAAATCTCTCCAGTCGCCAGAACGGTGGAGTAGTGTGATGGTTTCCTGCATGATTTCGGTCAGTCCACCGTAGGCGATGCTGATGATGACGGTAAGGATGATGGCTTTTCGCCTGTAGTGCTGCCCGTTGGCTACGAATTGTTTGCGATAGCCCCAGAGGCAGGCAAAGGCGAAACCTGCATACATGATGACATGGGCCACCTTGTCGAGACCGATGGCAGGTTTGATGCGGGGAAACAAAGAACCCGGGAGTCCGGTTAGAATCAGGATGACGATTCCACACAGGATTCCCGGGATGCTATTTCTGGTCAGTTTTTCCAAGGATTAACCGATCTTGGCTTCGTAAGCAGCGGCATCGAGGAGGCCGTCGAGTTCAGCGACGTCGTTCACTTTGATCTTGATGATCCAAGCTTCGCCGTAGGGGTCGCTGTTGACGAGTTTGGCGTTCTCTTCGTCAGCGAGGGCTTCGTTGACTTCGAGGATCTCGCCGGCCACGGGCATGAGCAGTTCAGCAGTGGTCTTCACGGCTTCGATGGCGCCGAATTCTTCTTGGGCGTCAAGGGTCTCGCCGACGATGTCGGGGTCAACATCAACGAAGGTGATGTCGCCAAGTTCGTGTTGTGCGTAATCGGTGATGCCGACGTAGGCTTCTTCGCCTTCAAGGCGGATCCATTCGTCGTCGTTGGTGTACTTCAGATTTGCTGGAATATTCATTTGATAAAGTTTTAAAGTGTTTCTGTTTAGGCTGCGAAATTACATATTTTAGTGGCTCACTTCACATTTTGTTGAAAATTTATTGTGCCAAGCTGAGCCTGAGGGTGATACCACCGTAAGTGGTGGAGTTTCTGAAGGTGTTGGCCACCTCTGGAATCGAGAGGTCGTATTTGAAGAAGGCCTGTGCCGACAGACGCTGGCTGAAGTTGTAATCGGCGGTGAGGTAGAAGTTGATTTTGTTTTGTCCTGCCGACACTTGGTTGTTGTTCTCATCGATGCGGCGCAGGATGGTGATGTCTCTCTTGAAGCCGATGTCGAGTTTCATCACGAGGTCGTTCTTGACGGTCTGTGACTTGCCGCTGCCGCCGATGGGCGTGAAGCTGAATGAAAGGTTCTTGATTCGGTAGCCGCCTCCAATCACGATCTCGCGTCCATTCACCTCGGTGAGTTGGTTGTTGGCGAAGCTTAAGGTCAACGTCCTTGACTTCTTGAACTGCATGTTGAGGGTCATGGAGTTTTGCAGGCCAAGGTCGATGCCTACCAAGGGAGTAAACTGCTCATTGAGGACAATCTGCGCCATGTCGTATTTGGGTACGATCATGTCGGAGTTCTCGAAGGTCTGGATGCTGTTGTTCTCGTCATAGTAGACGTTGCTGGCCCATGAGTTGATGGCGTAGTTTGATTTGTAGCTGTGTGTGATGCTGACAGTCTTGAAGAGCTTGCTGATCGACGGGATGTTGGTCAGGCCGTTGTAGGTGAGCGTCCAGTTGGGCAGCGGGATGCGCGGGAAGGGGGTGAGGCTGATGGTGTTGGCGTCCTTGCCCGTGTAAGCGGCGATGAAGGAGTAGAGCAACACATCCATCGAACTGGAGCCGTAGCCCTTCGGGAAGTAATCGCCCGCGATGCTGTCGAAGGTGTATTCGTTCACTTGGTCGATCCACTGCGGGTTGTTGCGCGCGATGCGCTCGGCTATGATCTTTCGGTTTTCCAATAGGTTGTTGAACAAACGCGACGAGGTGGAATCGGAGGGGACGAAGGCGGTACCAGCCATGAAGTAGCTCATGCTGAAGTTGCCGCTGTTGGTCGGGGTGAACACGTCGAATTTGTTGGTCATCTCGTTGTAGCGGAAATAATGCTGTTCGTTTTCGGCGTAGCTGCGCGTACCGGTGAAGTCGATCTTGATGCCAGGCAAAGGCTCAGCATTGATGCGGTAGTTGATGTTTTCCGTCATGCGGCGGACGTAGGGCTCGCTGAGGATGGAGTCGGTGGTGAGCCAACGTTTGGCATCTTCCACGTCGATGCTGTTGAGCACGGCTTTGTCATAGATGTTGGCATCGCTACCGAAGTTGCTGCCCAAGACGAAGCCGAGACCGGGCGACCATCCTACGGTGTTCATGCCAAGGTATTCGGTCTTAGGCATGAAGCCAGGCAGCGATTGTCCTTGGTTGAGCGAATAGGTGCCCGAAACTTTCTTGACGAGGGTGAGTATGCGCAACGAATTGTCGAGGACGATTTTTCCGTAGTCTGTCTTAGGTGCGGTCTTGGTGGAGTCGGCAGGTTGGCTGTCTCCCTTTCCTCCTTTTTCCTTCGCGTCTTTTTTGTCTTTTTTGTCTTTCTCCTTCTTCTCTTTCTCTTCGACCTCCTTTTTACCCTTGCCCTTGTCTTTTTCCATCTTGCTGTCGGTGCGGCGTTGTGGCGTGTTGACCTGTTTCAGGTAAGGCACTTTGTTGTAAAGCTTGGCGAAGTCAAGTGTGGCATTGCCTTGGAGGTTGCTTGAGTTGTCGATGGTGTTACCCAAGCGGTGCTGTATGGATTTGGCAGATGCCGTCCAGTTGTAGGTGCCTTGGTAGGTGGCGCTGGCGGTCACCCAGTTGAAGATCGGGATCTTGTTGATGGGCAAGGTGTAGCTCGCGTTGAAGTTTTGCGTGTAGCGCGACACGGAGCCTAGGTTCTTCAGCTCGTTCTTGATGGTGTCCTGCACCTTTTGCCACTTTTCGGGATCGGTGTTGCGGTCGACGAAGCCTGCAGGCTCATAGATGTAGGCTTGTGCTTGCGCTGAATAGTCGAAGGTGAGCGCCTTGGTGAGGTCGTATCGTACCTGGTAGTTACGCGTCCAATCCCATTGTTTCGAGAAGGTCGGGACGATGTTGATGATGCCGCCGCTCTTGTTGCGCATTTCCCGCTCTGAGTAGTAGCGATACATCTCGGTGTTGAAGACAATGCTCTTGGGAGCATAGTAGAAGTTGATGTCCTTGATGATCTGGAAGGCAGGCTTCGATGCCCACTTGGCTTTGGCAAAAGGCTCAACAGGCTTGGGGTTGCCGGCATAGTTGTAGCCTAATCCTCCGCGATAGGTCTTCACCATGTATGACTTGATGTCGGTGTTCTCTTGGAAGGTCTCGCTATAGGCGAAAGAGAGGTTAAAGTTCTCAATGTCGTAGAAGTGCACCTTGGGCATGTTGCTACGTCCGCGGAGACTCTTATTGGGATCTCTTGAATTCTCTTTTGACTTTTCGTTATCCTTGTTGCCCTTATTGTCTTTTTCTTTCCCCTCCTCATCGCGTTTTTTGTTGACGCGCTCTTTCCTCACGTTCATGAAGTTGATGTTCTTCTGTCGGGTGTAGTCATGGATGGTGGAGGTGAATTCTGTCCTTTCTTCGTCGCTGTTCATGGCGGCAAGGGCGTCTTTCAGCTTGATGTCGGGGTCGTAGGGGTTATAGAGCGGTGTAATCTTGTTTTGGCCGTAATCGATGTGCATCGGGATTTTGAGGCCGGTGTTTTCGAAGAACTTGCCCAGTTCAAGGTCTGTGGCTACGTTGAAGGTTGAACGTGCCTCGAAGGTGTTGTTGGTGATGCGGCTGTCCAAAGCGCCGAATCCAGCTGAGCTGTAGGAACCATTGACGCTCACGCGACCCAGATCGGCAAGGGTGGCTTCCACACGTCCCGTAGCCGCCACACCGCCATTGCTGTTCAAGTCGGTGAGGCGCAACTCATTGACCCACACCACGGCACTCTTTGGCTGGCCGTCGTCTATGTCGGCAAGGTTTTGCCGTTTCGGGTTGCGGATACCGATCATCATGGCTTCCACGTCGCTGATGCTCGGGTTACCAATCACCTTGATGGTGTGGTAGTAGTCTTTGTTGTCGACGGTGCCTTTCTTGGTTTTCTCGGAGTAGATGTAGTTGAGGCGCACGTTGCTGTTAGGCTGGTTCATGGCTTCGTTGCGTCGTTGTTTCACCTCAACGAGGTCTTCCAGTCGGATGTCCAAGTTGTTGATTTCAGGCCAGATGGCTTCGTCGTTGGTGTAGGGTGTTCCCCAAGGCGTGACCTTCAAAGGCACTTCGTATTCGTAGTAGTTCTCGGTGAAGTCGGTACCGATACGCATGAAGACGGTGAGGTCTTGGTCGTCGAGTGGGCTTTCTTCGTGGGCGGCCTCGGCGTGGACGAACATCTTCAGGTATTTGTATTGCCGCAGGTCGAAGTCGGCAGTCTTGTAGATGGCGCGTCCGTCGCCGTCAACGAGGTTCTGTACGGTCATTTGCAGGGACTGCTCGTTGATGCGGGTGGTCTGTGTCATGCCGATGACACGTTCTTGCTGGATGCCAGGCGGGATGACGTAGTTCACGGGTTGGCGGCGGCTGTTTTCGTCGACGCTGACGGCCGAGATGTCGAAGGTGGTTTCGTTGCTGATGTCGTTGGGCTCATATTCGCCAGGAGCTTGGATGCTCTGCGAATAGGTGCGCCATTCGCCTTTTACGAGGTCGAGGGTGGCGAAACGCAGCACGATAGGACGCTGGAATTCGGTCAGGAACATACGCATGAAGCGGATGCTGGAGTAGTCGTCGATGCGGCCAATGACGCGGTCGGGCTGCCTGACGGGGATGCGGAACTGATACCAAGTGACACCGCTGATTTGTCCGTTAGGCAGGGCCACACCACCTGATTCGAAGATGTCGGCGATATGGTTTTGGCCAACGACCATCTTGGCAGGATTGAGGTCGATTTCATATTGGTAGTAGCGCTCCGACTCGCTCAAGGTGTTGTCGCCGTTGATGTCTTCGGCGTTTGGTATGGTTGAGTTGCTGCTCATGTAGCCTTCGGTCTGCTGGTAGTCGGCGGGCGAGTTGCCATCGGGGCCGTTGAACTGCTTGTAACGTGCTAAAAGGCTTCTGTGGACTTCATCGTCAGGTGAATCCCAGTCGTTGGAGCGGAAGTAGTGGTAGTTGTCGCCCGAGGGGTCGTTGTAAGCCTGGGTATAGGCAGCAGAGCCTTCGCCAAAGCGGTCCCTGACGATGTTCAAGTAGGTGTTTGCGAAGAAGTCGCGTTCGTCCTCGTCGCGCAAGCCGTCGTAGCCCACGTCTTGGTATTGGCGGGCTTCCGATGAATTGTTGAAGGTGCCGACGATGTCCTGTAAGGTGGGCACGCGTCCCCAAATGGTGGTGTCGACGTTCTCCACAGTCGAAGTGGGGGGCAGGCCGTTCTCATAGAACTTGCGTCCGTCGCGGAGGATGTCTTCCGAAACGTCGCCCAGGTTGATGTAGAGCTTACCGGGGTTGTCGGCAAATTCCTCGTCGGCGAAGGGATCCATCAGCCAGAACTCGATATATTCGATGTTGGTGGCCTCAAAGTCGGTCGATTCCATCCTACGCATGATGCCGCCCCAACGGCTCTTCGGATCTTTCAACTTGCCGTCTTCGGTTATACCGGCGGAGTAGGGCGTGGGGTCGACGTCGTAATTGTAAGGACCACGTTCTTCGGGGTAGTAGGCCAAATTGAGCACGGAAATGTTGGTCTGGGTGCCGGTTTCGATGTCTTTGTTGGGGAAGAGTTCGGTCTCAAGCACCTGACGGACTGAGTTTTTCGACAGCTCCTCGTTGTCGATGTTGGCGGGACGGTAATTGGAGTTGCGGTCATAGAAGACGGCGTTGTCGATGACGTACCACGACAACCTTGCGCGGTTTTTGCCGTAGTTGAGGCCTGTGTTGGCTGCTGCCTCCGGGAAAAGGTCGGTCTGGTTTTGTGGGGTGCTGGCCATGTACCACAAGGTGGGCATGCGCAGGTCGATGGTCGACTTGGCGCCTTCAAAGTCGTCGATGTAGGAGGTGCCGGGCTCGCTGGCCGACTTAGAGAGGCCGGGGATGAAGCGGGCAAACTCGCCGTCCACATTGATGCGCGAAGGAGCCTTAGTGCTGATGCCAGGCAGCGCGTTGATGAAGCTCGTCAGCCAACGGGCTTGGGTGTGGTAGCTGAGGTCGGCACCATAGATGGTGTTGGCGATGGCCTCTTCACCATAGTTGATCTTTTGGGTGTACGACTTCTCGCCCAGATAGAGTATTGTGGCTCCCGCATGGAAGTCTTGGCTGAACTCATGTTCGACACGGGTGCCGAGGAAGGTCTTTCGGATGGCGCTGAAGCCGGAGTTTGACTCCAACGAGATGTTGATGGGCGTGCCAGAGTTAAGGATACCTTCGTTAAGGATGGTGACGCGACCCAAGGTGTAGTCCACGGTGTAGTCGACGTTCTCTACAAGTTGCACACCGCCTGCGGTGACGGTCACCGAGCCTTGTGCCACATTCATGGCATTGAGGCTGATCTCGCTGCCCGACTGCGACGAGTAATAACCTTTCAGGCTGAATTTGTTCTTCTCGGAATATTGCTCGGCCGACGTCTTGGTCATCGTGTAGAGTGAGTCGTAGGCGTATTTGTTGGCCAAGTTGGGCTCTTCGGGGAAGATCTTTTCGTGGATGTGTTTGCCGAAAGGCTCCAGCACAGGGAAGAAGATGCGGCCGTTCGAGGCGTTGATGGTACCGCCTTGCGTTGCGGCACGGTCCAAAAAGTCGAACACGCCATCACCGCCGGCAATGGGGTTGTTTTGTGTGGTCAGGTTATCCAAGCCCATCAGGTGGAGCAACGAGACGCCTTTTACGGAGCCTTCAGTGAAATAGCCGTATGGCGTGCTGTTGGAGTTGCCGTTGTAGAAGATGTTCAGCATGAAGTCCTGCGAACCGATTTGGTAGGCCCTGATGTTGTAGACGTTCTTCATCATCAGGTTCCAGATGGGCATCTTGGTATTTACCGTGGTGCCTTTCAGCAGCTTGGCCACCAACACTTTAGGTGTGTTGATGCCTTGGTCTGAGAACTCACCGACTTGGTAGATTTCGTCGGATCCCACGATGGTGTATTGATAGGCCACAGCCAAGGTTTGGTTGGCGTTGAGGCTGACATTCAATGAGATGAAGCCCAATTTCGAGTTGAGGGAATATTCGGTGTTGCTCAGGCGTCGGGCGTTCTCCACTTTTTCGAAGTCACGGCCTGCGACCATATAGCCCGACCGACCGATGCGCATGGGGTCGTTGCTCATGTAGTTGGTCACCGAACTGATGCTGCGGATTTGCGTGGTGTCCATGCGGGTGACCAGATTGTTGGCTGCATTGCGCGGAAACACTTTGCTGTTGGTTGGGGTGATTTCCGAGTTGTAGATCCAGTTCTCCTTGCCTTCGCCCAAGTCGTTTAACGCAAGAATGTTACGTGTGTTTTGCGTCGAGGTGTTGGTGTTGGTGATCCACACCTCGATTTTGGTGATGTTGATGCTTGAGGTGATGGTGGGCAGGGTGGAAAGGGCGGTCTCGTATTGGTCGCGGAAGTATTGGCTGAGGAAGAAGTGGCGGTTTTCTTCGTAGTCCAAGCAGCTGAGCTCGAACTGGTTGGTTTGTGCGCCGCCTTGCACGGTGATGTTTTGCGATTCACTCTCCTGATAGGAAACGATGGACGACACGGTGGTCTTGCCAAACTTCAGTTTCGACTTCACACCGAACAACTGTTGCGTACCTGTGATGAGGGTGCTGTTGAGTGGGAAGCTGACGTTGCCGGCTTCCAGCAGTTGGATGATTTCGTCTTCCTTGCCTTGGTATTTCAGGGCGAGCTTGTCCTGGTAGTTGAAGGTCGCCTTGGTGTTCTTGTTGATGTTGAAGTTGATCTTGTCGCCGATTTTAGCGATGACGTTAAGTTGGATGTCCTGGTCAAAAACGAATTCATTGTGACGTTTGCGCCGTTCGGTCATCGAAGGGTCGTCACGGAAGTTGTGTTTGAAGCCAAAGGTGAGGTCGACCGAGCCTTGGGGACGGATATCGATGGTGTTGCTGCCGAAGATGGTCTCGAAGGCTTTGCCGCCGATGTAGAGCGGAGGAATGATGGAAGTGCCATTGGTGGTCGAACGTGCGTTCTGGCTGCGGCGTTCTTTCCAATATTCCTGTATGCCTTTTTTGTTTTGATACTCAAAGTATTCGCTTTGTGATAGGGTGGTAGGAGTGTCGTAGTAGAACTGTCCGATGCGGCGTTTGAAGGTGTATTGTCCCGTCAGTGGGTCGTAGATGATTTCGGTGTTGAAGTTCTCGGGGTCCTTGAGGTAGAAGGGCGACTTGTTGTTGAGGTCTTCCAAAGGGTTTCCCGTACTGACCGGGATGGGATAGATGACCTTGGTCGTGTCGGGTTCTACAACGTAGGGGTTGGGGTAGAAAATGTCATATACACCAGCTGATGCTGTTCGGGCAAAGAATAGCGCAAACAACATGGGGAGCAGGATGGGAAGGATATGTCGTTTCATATTTGACTCAGAATGCGGGGCCTTCGACAGGCTCAGGCACCCTTCACTTCTGAAAAAGCGAAGGTCCCTGAGTTTGTCGAAGGGCCGTTTGTATATGTTGGCTTTTTTCATTTACCAAATTGATTTACAAAACTTTAAGTGCTTCTTTGATCAGCGTTTCGACGTTGGCCTTGGGCATTTGTTTCAGTAAGCGGTCGAGGGCCTTGTCGACGGCGGATTTGCTAAAGCCCAAAATCGTCAATGCTGATAACGCTTCGGCTTTGATAGTATTGTTTTGAACGGCGAAAATTTCCGTCGGGAAGTCGTTTTTCTTGAGTTTGTCCTTCAGGTCGATGACGATGCGCTGGGCAGTCTTGGCGCCAATGCCTTTCACGGCTTGGATGGTCTTCACGTCGTCGTTGGCGATGGCGTTGCTCAATTCGCTGACGGTCAGCGAGCTGAGGATAAGTCTCGCCGTGTTGCAGCCTACGCCCGACACGGAGATGAGCAGTTCGAAGAGGTCGCGTTCCTTGGCGGAGTAGAAGCCGAAGAGGTTGTGGGCGTCTTCGAGGATTTGCTCATGGGTGTAGAGCCGCACTTCTTCCTTCTCGCCTATGGCGGTGAAGGTGTTGAGTGTGATGTTGATGAGATAGCCGATGCCTTGGTTATCCAAGACGACGTAAGTGGGCGATTTTTCGGCTATTTTGCCATTGATGAAGGCGTACATTTGGCGCAGTTTGGATTAAACTGCAAAAATACAAAAAAAACAAGAAGGGAAACAAATCTTTCGCAAATCAATTACAAATAAGTGCCTTTCACCACCTTGTGCACGCATTTCAGCCCTTCTTCATTGGTGACGCTGACGAAACCTAATAATCCTCATCATCCTTGTTGGTCCCGCCGATAAATTTAAATCCCCAATTGGTCATTGCCAACAGGTCGGGGACGGTCTCTCCGCCGAGCCTAATACCATGTTTCACCGTCATTTTTGACGAAAACACACCATGTCCACCGTCAATGAGCGCCAAATTGTTGTCATCCAAAGGAATACCGTTTGAAGGGTCGTTGAAATAGATGTATTGGGCCAGATCCATGCCGCCTGCGTCAATGGTGACTTCAACAGGATAATCTGTAATCAAGCGGCGGACGCCCGAGACCGTATCACCACCAACAAATTCTTTCAGTTGCGCGTAAAACTCTTCGGGGCGATAGTAGAACATATAGCACTCGTTTAACATCTGATAGGTCAAGTTGCTCTCATAATAAAAACCTTTGTCCCATATCATGGTTCGTGGTACCGAGTCGGCATCGGGTGTCCTTTGTTCCAAATAGGTGAAAGCGATGGTCACGTGGTAGATGCCCGCATTCGGTGCTGGACGGAACAGGAAAAACTGACTCTTCCCGAAATACTCTTTCGAGAAATTCATTCCCAAACTTTGCACGTTGAAGTGGTTGCTGCCCACCATCTTGGTCTCGGAGACCAATGTGCGATCGGGGAGAACGACCTTGAGGCAGTAGCTGTAGTGGTCTTTCGAGGTGTTGAGGTTGAGCCTTTCTGTGGTGTAGTAGAGCTTTTGGTCGGGGGCATAAAACACGCCTTGCTCTTTGTTGTGGATGGTGATGGTGTCGAGGACGATTTCGCGGAGTGAGTCGCCGTTGCAATATTCGACAATGCGGACGTCGAGTTTGCCGGGGTAGTAGCTTGAGTCGGGGTTGGTGGCCGTTAGGTAGGCATCGCCCTCCACCGACATGAGGCGGGTGATTTTGACGTAGTTGGTGTCGGCATTGGCGTCGAGGATGCCGTAGATGATGGGAATTTCCTTGTAGTCGGCATAGAGATCGATGTCAGTGGAGCAGGCGTAAAACATTACAGCGAATGGGATGCAAAGGAAGAGTAAGCGTCTTTTCATGGCTGGTTTTGAGTTATATCACGCTGCAATAATACAAAACTTTCCGTTTCAAACAAATATTTTCTTTATTATTTTACTTTTTTATCACTTTATCCAGATAAAATCGTTCCAGCGGATTTGCAATCCGCTGGGGCTGAGTATGGGGATTTGCAATCCCCTTATTTTATTGTGCCTTTCATGGCGTTAGACTGTTGTTTACGTGGCAAATATATTGGTTTTCAAGCAATTACGAAATTCTTTTTTCTCGCATTACAAATACTGATATTCAAGGTCGGCGGATTGCAAATCCGCCTGAACTGGTAGGCAAAAAAACTTTCTCGAGGGAAAAATAGGGCACAAAAAAAGAGGACTTTTCAGCCCTCTTTTTTTATGAAATGTGAATGAAACTTACTTGGCTTCGTGCTGGCACTGATGGCCTTCTTCGCCTTCGTGTTGGCACTTGTGGCCTTCACCTTCACCTTTGCAGCAGCTCTTTTCACCTTCGCAGCCATTGAGGCGCTCCATGATGAGGTCTTTCTGCTCGTCGACGGTCAGGTTGGCAAAGTTGTCCCACTTGGCCTTCATCTCGGCGCACTTCTTCTCGCATTCAGCCTTGGCTTCTTCAGTCATTTCGGCCATTTCCTTGCAGACTTGCTCGCCTTTGGCTTCCATCTCAGCCTTCTTGGCTTCCATTTCGGCGTCCATGGCGGTGAAAACGTCAGCGGCCTTCTTGTTCAGCTCGGCCTTGGCTTCGTCGGTCATCTCGTCCCACTTGGCAAACTCTTCCTTCAGGGCGTGCATGGGGCATTCGTGTTTTTCTTCAACAACTTCGGTCTTCTCTTCCTGAACGGGTTCAGCAGGCTGGACGGGTTCCTTGGGAGTGTTGTTGCAGGCCACCATAAAGAGGCTGGCCAGTCCGAGTGTAAGAACTAATTTCTTCATTTTCAATAAGTTTTAAATGTTGTTTAATGATTTTTTCTATTTTTGAGCGTGCAAAAGTACAAAATAATTCAAATGAGCGTAAAAAAATGTCTATTTTGGCCTAAAAAATCTTTTTTTTAATAAGGTTGTTTATTTGTGGGGGAATGCCTAATTTTGCGGCCTTATTTGTTGACAAAGGCAACGCTTGATTGACTCTTGCAAAGTGTTGAAAAACAAGATGAATGGCAATTTGACAATATATCAACCATCTGGTGAATCCATTGTTGTTTATAAAAGTAATGATGGTGTAGTGCAACTGGAAGTCCAGTTGGCTAATGAGACCGTGTGGTTGACATTAGATCAAATGGCAGAGCTTTTCCAGCGCAATAAATCAACCATTTCGCGCCACATCAAAAACATTTTTGAATGTGGAGAGTTGAGTCAAGACATGGTAGTTGCAAAAAATGCAACAACCACTCAGCACGGCGCTTTACAAGGTAAGACCCAAACCCACGAGGTGACATTTTATAACCTTGATATGATTATTAGTATTGGGTATAGAGTCAACTCCATTCGTGGTGTGCAGTTCCGTCAATGGGCAAGCCGTGTTCTCAAAGAATACCTGCTTCGTGGTTATAGCATCAACCAGCATCTGGTGTATATGGAACAACGCATCGACCATCAACTGCAGGAACATACGGAGCAAATACATGAGTTGCAGGACAAGGTTGATTTCTTTGTTCATACCTCGTTACCCCCAAAAGAAGGTGTGTTCTACAATGGGCAGATATTCGATGCATACGTTTTTGCAACGGATTTGATTAAGTCCGCGAAGAAAAGCATCACACTTATCGATAACTACATTGACGAGTCGGTTTTGCTGATGTTAGCTAAACGTAATGCTGGTGTTACTGCAAAAATCATCACACGAAGCATTTCCGACACGCTTAAACTTGACCTTGAAAAGCATAACAAGCAGTATTCACCGGTTGAGATACATGAGTCGGACAGATACCATGACCGTTTCCTCATCCTTGATGAAGACATTTATCATCTTGGAGCTTCACTGAAAGATCTTGGGAAGAAGTTGTTTGCGTTTTCGAAGATGGAGTTGCCTGGGGATGTGTTTTTTAATATTTTGGAGTGAAAAAAGAGAATTGCAGTAATAATTGCATAGTGGAGATGAGTATGGCTCTTGATAGTATAGATTATTACGATGACCCTTGGGCTGAAGAAGATTTGCTTAATGGCATATTCGGGGAAAAACAATCAAACGTTGGAGACCCAGTTTTGCATCACGTCCAATGTTTCGAAGGAGACAACCATTATTTGGGTGTAATGGTTGAGGGGGCAGTTGTAATTCAAGCTAAATATGAAATAATCAGACTTATACCATTATTTGCTTTTCATCATCCTTATTTTTTGGCGGCCATAGGCAATACCATTGATGGGAAGAAAAGGTATGGTGTTTTATCTGATTTGAATGAGATAGTGTTCCCGATAATTTACGACAACATTGTTTGGTGGAAAAATAAAGGAGAGGATTGTTATGCGATAAAACTAAAACAAGGAGACAAATGTTTTTGCTATGATGTAAGAAGCAACTCACCATTATTTGAGATTGATGACTATAATAGTATTGGGACTTTCCATGCATTTGATTATTACTCTAAAGTTGTTGAGGACCATATTAGTGAAATACAATGGACAGGTAAAAAATACTCTATTGTTAGGAAAGGGGACCATTATGGGATAATACTTAATGATGGAACAGTTGTTATTCCTCCAAAATTCAAAAAAATCACAGAATTTAATTTCTTTTTTGACAAAGGGCCCTGTGAAATGAGGGCTAATGTAGTATTTGATGATTATGTTGAGGGATGGATTGATTATCAGGGTTTAATTTTTGGATTTATCCCTATATGTTACAAGTCTGCAAAACGTCTAAATGAAGATAGGTATATTGTCCTTGATGAAGAAGGTAAATACGGCATAATTGATAAATCAAATAATGTAATTTGTGGTTTCATTTATGATGACTACGTTAAGCATGAGCCATATCAATCAGGCTGTTATTTTAGTAAAGACTATGTAATATTTCATAGTGATAATGGCTGGTCTGTTGTTGATGCAAAAACGGGTGTAAGCACTGCATATTACGATCAGATTTCTTGGCATTTTAGTTGTAAGTATTGCTATGTATCAAAAAACAGCAAAAAAGGTGTGATTAGTGTTTCGGGTGAAGAGGTGATACCTTGTATTTATGATAAGATTTCTGGTTTTAATGCGGATAAAGGAATAACTGCATCAAATGTGATATTTGAAGGGAAAGAAGGTTGTATAGTTGACGCAAAATTTATTTCGCAAAAGGTCAAGAATACAAATAAAGATGCCACATCTTCAAGCAAATTATTTTTGCGTGAGCGCAAAACATACGAAAGATATTCAGGGACTTATGCTCAAGATGAAATGGGCTATAGTGACGATGATATAGACACAATATTCGATGGCGACCCCAGCGCTTATTGGAATATTGATTAATCAGTATAATATACAGTTTTTTAACGAGTATATCCAATTTCTCCAAAAATAGAATCTAAAGGTTGAACACGTCCAACGGATGTTGCCATGTTACCCGATATATGGAAAGCATTAGGGAAAGCCCACATTTCTGTTTCCCATCCATATGTGTTGGCGATTTTTACCAAAGGCATAAAGTCACTGTCGCCAGATAATATTTTCAGCGTTGCTGGCTCTGTTGTACAGATTAATTCTACACCTTGGGCTACTAATTCTGTATCAACAGCTTTCTCTTTATTTTCAGAATTTCTGTCGTGAACAATTACTTCGAATCCTTGATTGGCCGCAGTATTCCATAAACTGTCATTTTGTGGGGGGCGTGATCCAACTAATATTGCTTTTCTGATAGTCTTCCCTTCGGATACCCTATTTAGTAGTTTGCCAAAATCAATTCTCCAACTAAAATCACATGGGTCTTTCCCATCAACAGAAACCATCTTTTTAATTTTGGCTGAGTGCTTCATTCCTTCAATCCAGATATTTGAATTGTCTACAATTATTACGCAATCGTTCATATCTTGTGTTTTTTAATTTAAAAAAGAATCTAATGCAAAAATACATATTATTTCGCTAATGTTTCAAAAGAAAACTATTTTTGATACGAAAAATTCTTTTTTATAATAAGGTTGTTTTTTTATCGGGGAATGCCTATTTTTGCGGTCACGTTTTTTGCAGTTGTGTTTTTGGCTGCAAAAGGAGTAAACAATGTATAATCAACTAATTATAAATTCATACTAAATTCAAAGAAATGGCAGAAAAAAAGTTTTTGACATGCGATGGTAACCAGGCTGCTGCCCACGTTGCCTACATGTTCAGTGAAGTGGCCGCCATTTATCCTATCACTCCGTCGTCGCCGATGGCCGAGTATATCGATGAATGGGCTGCTAAAGGTCAGAAGAACATCTTTGGCGAGACCGTCAAAGTGGTCGAGATGCAATCCGAAGCCGGTGC
>CACXIM010000004.1 GCA_902767725.1 uncultured Bacteroidia bacterium
GACTACCAGGTGTACAAGAAGGGCTACGCCATCAAGTACGGTACTGGCATCTTCGCCGGTATGCCTGAGCAGCAGTACCTCGACGGTACCAACAACAAAGTGGAAATCGTTCCGTTGCCTGGCATGGAAGGTTCCGCTCATGTCTTCATCACCACTCAGGAAAACATGAAGGTCGGTTTCGACGTGCTTTCACGCCACACCGTCTTCGAGGTTCGCAAGCCCGACAACCCCAATGTGGTCCAGATGCACGCGAAAATCTACATGGGCGTAGATTTCGCCAATGTAGACAAGGAGTTCCTCTTTGTTGGTGCTCGCACCATCAAGAGCAGCACGGTCTTCATGACCAGCGACACGGCCAAAGTGACCTTCGCCGACACCGCGTCCAACGCTACCAAGACCGCCACTGTGAAGTTCTTCGGCTTCAACCTGACCGAGGCCACCAGCCTGACCCTTGAAGGCACCAACGCCGCCAAGTTCAGCCTGAGCGCCAACAGCATCTCCGCCTCCGACGCCAACGCCGCCGCCGGTAAGGAAATCACCATCACCTTCACTCCTGGAGCCACTGGCAGCTTCACCGCCGCCTTGCGTGTGACCAACAGCACCGACAACGTGAGCATCGTCATCCCGCTGGCTGGCAAGGGAGTTTCGGCTTAAACGATAGGAGGCTAAGCAATGAATAGAGAATTTTTGGAATTCAAACTGAGAAATCTCCGCTTTGCAGTTGCTCTGTCTGACATCAACTTCACCATCGGTAGCGTCAACCCTTCGGGTATCAAGGATGAAGTCTATTTCATCCCCAAGAAAGACATTTCCGCATGGCCTACCATCAGCGACGACTTCCTGACTGCCGAAGACATTGAAGCCTATACCGTTCTCGACGGCGACTTCACACTGGTCAGCGGCAAGAAATGGATTCGCCTCTACACTACCCAAGGCAAGGGTAAGATTACGGGCGAGTCGACTGGTGAGACAGACTGCAAGATGTTCGTCAACAAGGCTTCATTGTCCTATCCCAAGATTACCAACGAAGCCCGTGGCTTTGCCAAGTATGCCGCCAACGGTGATTTTGTTTTCATCGTCAAACACGATGGCAAGTTCTACGTGATTGGTAGCCCTGACTATCGCGCCACAATCAGCCCGAACATCGATTCTGGTGATGCTGCCGGAAGCGCCAAGGGTATCTCGATTGAAATCGAATGCCCGGATGTCACCCCGTTGCCAGTCTACATGGGCACCCTCGCACTGAGCGACGGAACCCTGAACTGCGAAACTGGTGCGTTCACTGCATCAAGCAACACAAACGGCTGATGAACAAGGTTGGTCTTAATTAGTTGATTATGATGAACCTTGAACATCTCAACTCAATGGACGGCTATACCTTCGACGAGGGTATAGCCTTCCTTGTTTTGGTGAAAGCCCCATTGGGTGTGATTAACCACCTGAAAGCCACGCACAACCGTAGCCACTTGCATAGCGAAATCCACAAGCAACTGCGCTTCCCGCGTGTGAAGGAAATCGTTCGCCGCAACATGGGAAATTCCCCTCAAATTTCCTCTAATTTCCCAATCGCAAACGAGCCAAAATCGAACGAAATCGAGCCAAAATCGAACGAAATTGCGCCAAAATCGAACGAAATCAAGCCAAATTCGAACGATGACGAACCCGATTCTGACGAAACCGACCCTACCGAAATCATCCTTACCAAGGAGGATGTCCGCACCCATGAGAACACCCGACTTGAAGACATGCCCAACGACCTGTGCCGCAACCTTTGGCAAAAACGCCAAGACGTGTACCGCGAAATGCAACAGGCTCACCTCAAAATGAGGGCAGTGCCCGAAGGTGAGGAACATAACGAGGAAAGGGCGAAATGGAGGGCTGAAGTGTTGCGCCTCGATGCCGAAAACGACAAATACTGGCAACAGATTGACGCTGAAATTGAGCGTTTTAATGCAGAAAAGGAAAGGGCAAATGAAAAGGCCGATAAAGAGGATCAAGCTGGCTTCAATGTGTCGACCTACCGCGCCTATATCTGCAAGGCCATACGCAAGAAAGAACTGTCTCCCGTGCAATTCGCAGAACTGCAACACCGCGTCAATGCCATGCTTGCCGCTGGTGTGGAGATGGATCCTGAAACCATTGAGAAACTGAAAGCCAAGGGAATCACAGTTGATTGAACCGCTGACCATACCAGGTGTGCGCGTCAGCCGGACCAACTCAATGCAGATGCTCAGGCAAATCGTGCAGATGACGGGCAACGGCAGCAAGCTCGTCATCTTTTCCTATTCAGTCACGGACGGTTGGCTCCGGCAATTGATGAAACTGAGACAGGAATACCAGGTGCAGCACATCACTCTGGTCCTCGACCGCGCCGTGATGATCCGCCACCGCGAGAAACTGCTGCAAATCGAGCGAGTCGCCGATGCCTGCTACCTCACCGACAGCCACGCCAAGGTCTACCTCAGCCAAGGCGAAACCAAGTCCATCGCGCTGATAACCTCAGCCAACGCCACGAACAATTATAGAAACGAATGCTATTATGGAACAGACCGAACAACAGAACTTGAACAAATCACCCGAGACATCAGAGGAATTCTTGCAGCTTCTGATAGAATTACCCCTTGAAGTTCAAGTAGAACGCCTTGCTGAACTCCCTATGACCATCACCGAAATAGCGATGTTCACCGGAATGGCTGCTGAAGATCTGAGGGCCATCATCAACCACAACCCCGAAAGCCCTATCACAAAGGCATACAACCGCGGCAAAATGGCCACCATCATAAAGACTCGTTTCGACAACCTACACTATGCCCTTCACGGCAGCCCCGAAGCCATGCGCGACGTGAAAGAATACTTGTCTGACCAACAAATCGACGAAAATGCGTGACGAAAACCTTGACTTGATAGTGCACAACATGTTTCTCCCAGAAGGGCAAAGAAAGGAACTTACGGAGAAACAACAGGAATTGCTGAAGGCTGTAACGGATTGTTACCATCAGCAACTCGATAAGCCGATGATATCCAAAACGAAACTGCGCGACTACCTCAAACAGCATTACGGCGTATCGAATACACAAGCCTACAAAATCATACAATATGCAGCCGTCGCCCTAGGTGATGTCAGACCTACACACAAAAACTGGGTGAGGCAACGCATTGAATACATTTCCGAACAGGCTTTTGAGGCTATCGAAGCAAAGAACTACAAACGCTTCGAAGCCCTGAATAAACTTGCTGCCACACTCTCCAAAGCCTTTGCCACCAATATTGATGAAGGTGAGCTCATCAATGCGCAGAAGTATCTCGAAATCGATGTGGTGAACATCACCATCGACCCCACGGCACTCGGCATCAAGACCAGCGAAGCAAAGCAAAGGGAAATCAATAAGATGCTACGCAAATACGAGATTGAAGACGCTGAAATCATTCCACCAGAGGAGGATAAGGAATGAATAACCTCTATCTCCATCCTGGCCAACTCCGCTACAAACTGGTTGATCCCCGCGATTCGGTCAACATCTGCAGCCGTCGATGGGGCAAATCCTTCATCATTGCCATGCGTATCATGGGCAACGTGCTGGAGATGCCTGGCAGCCTCGGTGTGTTCGTGGCCAGCAGTTTCCGTCAAGCCCATGCCCGCACCCTGCCTTCGGCTCTCATGGCCATGGATGCCTTCGGATGGAAGCGCGATATCCATTATGTGATTGGCCATCGACCCGACCCGCGTTTAGGCTTCAAGGAACCCATCTTCTGCCCAAGCGACCTGAAAGATGTGATATGGTTTGCCAACGGCACGATTATGATGATTGTGAGCCAGGAGGTAGTGCTGTCGGCCAACTCCCTTACCATCCACTGGCTCGTCGCCGATGAAGCCAAGGGCCTCGACTACGACAAACTTTCCAACGAGATACTCCCCGCCATCGGTGGTAGCTCCATCTACTTCAATGACCCAGCAAAATATCCTCACCTCTGGGGCACAACCTACACTACCGATATGCCGTGCAGCAAGGAAGGTTTGTGGCTTATCAACAAGTTCGAAAACGAATGTGACCCTGAACTATATGAAACCATCATCGGCATGGAACTCCAAAAACGCCGACTGATGACGGAGCCTCAGAACACCTACACCAGGCAACGCATAGCCTACCTGACACGTGCCGCCAACCTCTTGCGGTCAAAGACACTCTATTACCAGGAGCGTTCCATTTTCGACAATATCGCCGTGGTTGGCCCCGACTATGTAAAGCGATGCGAACGCACTATGCCTGCCCTTGCATTCAGAACCTCAATTCTCTGCAAGCGTATCGACAAAGTGGAAGGTATGTTCTATGAGAGCTTCGAAAAGAAGGTGCACACATACCATGCAACGGATAACAGCCGGTTGAATGACTATAAGCAACAGAAATACGACTGCCTCCTCGACACCGACATCGTGAGAAACAAGCCCATCGCCATCAGCTTCGACTATGGCGCACTCATCAACTGGTTGGTTGCCGCCCAGGTGCAAGGCGGCACTCACAAGACCTTGAAGAGTTTCTACACGAAACACAAGCAACGCCTTCGCGAAGTGATTCAACTCTTCTGCGAGTATTACGAAGCCCATCCCTGCAAAACGGTGTTCTATTACTTCGACTCCACCGCCTTGGCCACCGGCTATGTCGAAGTCGGCCACGCTGCCTACGACATTGTCCACGATGAATTGCAGAAGCACGGTTGGTACGTCAAGGATAAGCCACTGGGAAACCCGATGGAACACGACAAGAAACACAAGATCATCAACGATGCCTTCGAAGGACGAAAGAATCTGGTGCCCATGTTCAACGCCGACAACAACGAGGAATTGATTCAGGCAATGATGCTGGCTGAAGTGGTGATAGGTTCCAAAGGGGTACGCAAGGACAAATCCGGTGAGAAGACCATCGAGAGCGACACCAACCTGCCCTTGGAACTCCGCACCGACGGCACCGATGCTTGGGACACCAACTTCCTCGGCTGCCTCACTAACCCCTACGACGACGATTTCATCTATGGATGAATCAATAATTTAGCTATTGATTGCCGATTAAGCAGGTTTTGCCGTGCTTATTTGCCGTTTTGTCACTTCCAAATTGTTTTGGCTTCCTATCTTCGCCGCTGCAATTGGGGGAGTAGTTCAGTTGGTCAGAACCGATGGGGGCGCGCACCCTGTTGAGTCGCGGGTTCGAGTCCCGCCTCCCACACCATGCAAAAGTCTTTGTGTATATAAAACAAACTCATTATGCTAACATTATCTTTCCTGCGGGAAACCTTAAAAAACAAGAATTACGATATTTTGGCTGATGACCAAATCGTTGAATCGACAAAAGGATTAGACGAAATTATCGGCATCATTCAAGATAAATGCGTTTCGCCAATCGTTATCCTCGAAAACTCTGATACGGATGCTTTATCATCCTTCATGAAACCG
The DNA here is from genome assembly GCA_902767725.1 of uncultured Bacteroidia bacterium. Classification (GTDB taxonomy): domain Bacteria; phylum Bacteroidota; class Bacteroidia; order Bacteroidales; family F082; genus Limimorpha. The sequence continues at coordinate 5,447 of CACXIM010000004.1, forward strand.
CAGCAAACTCTTTGGCTAATGAAACGGATTCCCGATGGAGAATCCAGACAAAACACACAAAAACAGATTCTTGCAAAGGTAAGAAGTATCCTTTCTGTCTTCATGGCCAACAATGTAGAGTTGGCAAACTGGGAATGGGACTTGATTCCTTGCGAATTACGAGATATTGGTGATTTCACTGGATACGAGTTTACTTTGTTTTACTCTGAAGAATAATGAACAAGCAAGATGTTGTAGATTTGAAGAAATGGGCTGAAATCACCGTGCAGCGATGGGAAATGCGCATAGCGCAAATTGGTTTCGGACCCACATCGACAGGTGCCTTTATCAACTCGTTTCGAAACCACGTGGAAAACGATGCAGGCGGCGACGCAGAAAAAATCTCCTTCACGTTCCTTTACTATGGATATTATTGGGATCAAGGCGTCGGAAAAGGATATTACCGTGGCAATCCTGGTGATTTGAAAAGCCTCGACCCATGGAACGGAGGCGAAGGCCACCGTAAGAAGCACCGCTGGTTCAATAAGATATTTTGGCGCGAGTTCAACCAGCTTGGCCGCCTCATGGCCGAACAATATGGGCAGCAGTGGGTTGACGAAGCAATGAAGGCAATACAGACTCTCAACTTCAATGGTCAACATGCGTGATAGAAAAATTTTCCGAAAATCGCTTGACAAATGTAAAATTTGTCTATCTTTGCAGCGTTGAAATTCTTCGTGCGTCACGATGACGCAGCCCGAAAGCTGCTTTTTTTGTGGCCACACCTTACTGAAAATAAAAGAGTTATAATATGACTCGGACGATTGTGGTAGCAGTAATGCCCACGGGTTTTGCACGAAGAACCTCAACAAGTCGTACCGGGTCTTTTGTTTAATGTTTAAATCTTCGTGTAAAATGGAAAATTCAAGAGAAAATGCGGCACAGGCCGCGAAGACCAACGGCTATCCCAAGCGTGCGCGGCTTTTCAGCCCTGACGGGCACGCCAACAACGACATCATCACCATGGTGGAAAACATCTATGTGGAGCGTTTCCTTCGCGCCCACGCGCGGCGCATAGGCTGGCGCATCAGCGTCCGCATGATCAGGGAAGGAGGTGCAGTATGAGCAAACTGATGACCGACTCGAAAGTCTTGATGGATTTGCTGTTTGATGGCTGCGCCCCCGATGACACGGAAATCCATTGTCTCATTTCACATTTGAAAGAAGCGGCGTTATCGTGCCTTGAGATATGCGTGGCCGTCGATTACGAAGACCACGATGTGTTGAGGAAAAGGCTTGCCGACATCAACTACACCATCACGAACACTTGGAGCAGCCTTGCGTCCTTGCAGAACGACTTCAAGGATTTGATAGACGAACATTTCAAGCAATGGTATAAAGAAAATGGGTTAGGAGGTGAGAAATGAGCAAGAAATTGATTGCCTCGCAAGAAGTCGCCTATTGGATTGAAGCCAATGTCGGCAAGGAAGATTGCGACTTGTGGTATATGATTGAAGACTTGAAGAAGGCTTTGCTAGATGCGGCCATGCTTCAGGTTGACATAGACAAAGAGGAAACGGAGCAAATCAAGACCGTCCAATCGATAAGCGCGGCCGTCGTTCACGCGTTGCGCAACTTGAACAGTTTGTACGAAGAGCTTGAGGACGAAATTGTTCCCAAGCACCCGAAAGGAGGTGCACAGCAATGACCAAGACGGAACTGATAACCCGCCTTTGCGAAATGGCGGCGGAACTGGCCGACCTCACCCAGCAATTCGAGGCCGACAAAGAAACCCACGCCATCCTCAACATCATGGGCCAATCCTTCCAAACCGGAATGGAAGCCCTGCAAAACAGGCCCAACGAAAGTCATCTCATTGTCTTCGGCAATTAAGGGAGTGAGCCTTCATAAATACGCTTTGTTTGGAAGGCGCGTGGAAATTGCCGCGCGCCTTTTTCGCTCTATCGTTCGCTGCCGTTCCCTGCATATTTCGCAAAAATCGGGTTGGCTTGCCGTTTTTTGTACAGGGCGGCGCAGGGTCTGACGACGCAAAACGCGCCGATTTTTGCAAAATCGGCGCGTTAGGTGATTGAGGGATAGAGATTTGGCTACTTTCAATTGTGAACTCCGATAATATAAAAAATTCGCCGCCTGCGGCGTCCGGCTGGACTGGCAGGCGGCGAATTTTTTTGTCACTTGGGGCTGTTTCGAGGAGGATATTTTTGCACTAAACCAAAAACCATATCAATGATTCACGAAAGCAAATTGTTTGAACTCGTGCAGGCTCACCCGAAGTTCTCCATCCAGTTCGTTGCCGCAAGCGGCGAGCTGGTGAAGGTGGATGAGTGCAGCTGCACTTCGTTCTTCAGCGGAGGCAAAACGATGAACATCAAGCTGCAAAACGGACAGTTCCGTAAGGTGAACCGTAAGACCGTCACGGCCTTCAATGGAAAGGAGGTATTCCTATGAATATTCCCGAAGAAGAGATGGTCTCCTGGGTGGGTGACAAGATTGCACTCTATAAGACAGTTTGCGTCGTTCTTGGCAACGATACGCTGACCCTTTTCGATGAAAAAGACCTGCAACCTGTCAGTGTGCATGGGTATCGCGTCGCGCCGTGGGGCGTGAATAACGACCTGCCACAACAGGTGATGGCCAAGATTGACGCGGCTGAAATCGTGGGCACCAACGCCAATTTCAATTGGAAGGTGGCGTACGGATTAGGGCCGAAACTCGTGGAGGTTATCCGCGACCCCGAAACCAACCGCGTGAAGGACTTCAAGGAGGTGATCGAAGGCGAGCCCTACGATTGGTATATGCGTAACAACGTGCCGCTGCTGTTGCAGGAAATCATGACCGACCTTTCCTATTTCGGCAACGCTTTCCCGCTCCTGATTGCAGGACCGAGGGAAAATGGCGGGAAAAAGCGTGTCGGCATTCGCGGCATCGTTCACCGCGAAGCTATGTTCAGCCGATGGGGCCTCACGAAAAAGGATTTGATCAGCCGGCATCTGTATTGCGCAAAGTGGGACGACAGCCCAACGAAGGAGGAAATCCAGGATTCCTACGTGATTGACGAATACAACGCCGTGGCCGATATCAACAACAGGCTGCTGCTGGGCAAGGACACAAGAATGTGCTTCCCCATCTACATCACTTCACCTGGCCGACCTTATTACAGCTATCCCAACTGGTGGAGCATCTTCCGCTCAGGTTGGTACGACCAACTGACCAGCATTCCAGCGCTCAAAAAAGCCATTCTCAAACACAATTTGGGTGTGCGCCATATCATCTACATTGCTGATGAGTATTTCGAGGAAAAAGAGGAGCTGCTGAAGATTAACAAGGATGACAAGAAGAGCCGCAAGGAGCTTTACGACGAGGTGGTGAAGCAGCTGTGCGAACAGGTGACAGGGGAGGAGAATGCCGGAAAGGCTGTCGTCTCGAAGATGAAGCTCATGCCTAACGGCAACAGTGCCTCGTTCGAGAAGATGATGAGTGTTGATACCATTAAAAATGACATCAGCGGTGGCGAATACTTGACCGACTATGAAACGGGAGCCAACATCATCTCCTACGCCATGGACGTCCACCCCTCGTTAATCGGTGCCACACCTGGCAAGAACTCCAACAGCCTTTCGGGCAGCAACATCCGCGAGATCTTCATCATGAAGCAATCGCTCTCGAAGCCGATGGCGTACCTGGCCCTGCAATGGTGGCCGGTGGTCAGGAAGATTAACGGCTGGAACAATAACCTCGAAATCATGATCCAAGACAGCCTGTTTACGACCCTCGACCAGTCGAAATCAGGCGAAGTGAAAACCGCAAACAATCCTACGCAATGATTCTCAAAAACATAACACAAGCACAGAAGTTTCTGCCGTCGCTAAACCTGACGCTGGAAAACAGCCGCTTCGACGACTTCTTCAGCCGTGCCCAAGAATGGCTGGTGAGCCACATCGTGGGCAGCTCCATCGAGGACGTTTTGGAGGCTGACGTCAATATCACGGATGTTGACATACACAAGGAACTGCGCACGAAGTGCCAGCGCGTCATCGCCGAGAAAGCCATGCTCGATGCCATCCCCGAAATGGATATGCAGTTGACGGAGGCGGGCTTTGCCGTGCAGGACAATGACGATTTCAGCCCGGCATCGGCCCAGCGAGTTGACCGCCTGCTGGCGAAGATGCCGGAGCGAATCGCCGCCGACGTGGACGCGCTGGTGCGCTTCCTGATGAAGACCAGCATTGGCAACGGTGCCTACGGCCATTGGCGCAGTAGCGAGCAATTCAAGTACCTGACAGAGGCTTTCATGCCCTTGTGCGAGGAATACTCGGCGTATATCAACTCAGATTTCTTGCTCGAAAAAAAGCCATCGGTGAATTACGATGACTTCTATGCCGCCATCCCGTTGATGGGCAGGGAGCTACGGAGCGTGGCCGACTATTACGTGAGCCGTGCCGAGATTGACCGCCTCGTTGAGCTTTATCGCGACAACGACCTTCTGGAAATCCACCGCAAGGCCATCGTGAGCCTGAAGGATTGCGCCGTGGCCGCGTTGCGCTACGACATGAGCCGTGCCCGCAACGCCGCCGTGCAAGCCCGCGAGGTGATGCTTTCGGACCCCGACAGCTTCATTGCCTTCAAGGCTTCGAGTGCTTTCAACAGCCCGACCGTCAACCTTGACGGCGGCAAATTGGTGAACATGCTATGACGATAGATCTGCACACACCCACCTGCTGGAAGGAACTGACCACGGAGCAACTGCGCGAGGTGGTAGAACTGGCTTTGATGGGCCTACACCGCGAGGAGTACCTGCTGGTGCTGTTTTGCAAGTTCGCCAATGTTGTGATGCTGGTTGGCTCTTCGACTGACCCAGAGGCCGTGAAGAACCGCTTCAGGGACAGCGAAGGCCAAGAGTTTGAGCTTGAAGACTGGCAGGTGGCCGAGTTTTGCGGACGGTTGTCGTTTGTTCTCGACGAACAAATGCCCATGGAAGTGGCGTGGCCGTGGAAATGGAACCGCTATCTGCTGGCCACCAGCTTCGGCGACTGGTTTCATGCCGACGCGCAAATGCTTGGCTTTGCCTTGGACGGCAACCCCGAGCGGCTGAAGGGTGCGATGAAAGACCTTGGCGACCCGCCCGAAACGCTGGAGCCGAGCGACATTACGCTCTTGCTGCGATGGTACGAGTGCTTCAAGGACTATCTGCAACAGACCTATCCGCTCGTTTTCCAGAAAGCGGAACCAGGCGCGAATAGCCCGACCACTCCCATCGAGGCCCGCCAGAACATCATGCTGATGCTCAATGAAGGGCATCCCCAAGACAACGAGGCCATCGAGAAAACCAACGTGCATGACGTGTTGGCTGCATTGCAGCACAAGATTGAGTATGCCAAACAGATTGAACAACAAATGAGCAAGCATAGTTAATTCAACATTCAAGATTCAATATGAAAAGGACTTATATCAAAAAAGCGTTGGCCGAAGTGTTCAAGGCGTTGGACCAGAACGGTTACAAGAATTGCGAAATCATGGAGTTGTCGTTGAAGACCTGCATCGACAAAGAGGCGGCACTGTTCGTCAGGGCTGATGCCATCATCAATATGCCAGGCGAGGAAGGCAAAAGTTTCAAGATCAGGAAAGATTTCGACCTATGAGCAACCATTGCATCGACGTTAAGTGCCCAGTGTGTGGCGAGGAGTACGATGCACGGCTGCATTATTACCGGTGCCCCGTGTGCGGCTTCGACCGCGAAAAACTGTCACTCCAACGTCAGCGGCAATTGCCACCTTTGCAGCCTAATCTCGAACAATTAAATAGTAAGACTATGAATTTTGGACAAGCAATTGAAGCCGCAAAAAGTGGCAAACTCGTAGCCCGTCAAGGCTGGAATGGCAAGGGCATGTTTATCTTCATGCGCCCTGCCTGCGAACTTGACACTGAAACTGTTGTGAATAAGGTGCAGTCTTTGCCTGATTCGTTTAAGAAATGGGTTGCTGACCATCATGGGGATGCTCAGACTGATAAAATCAAGTTCGGCAGATACCTTTGCATGAAGGCTGCAGATAGTTCCATCGTCAATGGATGGCTGGCTTCGCAAACAGACATGTTGAGCGAAGACTGGACTATCGTTGAATAAGGAAATTTGGACTAATCATCGACTAATATTCTACAAAAATGAAAAGGATTCTCATGGTATTCGCGTTGGCTCTCCTGGCCGTGTCGGTCAGCGCTCAGAATCGCTACTACTACGATAGCGATAAGAAATACGGCTTCTTCTCCAATTGGAGCCTCAGCCCGTTCGCCCAGGCTTCGTTCATGAACGGAAAAACAGCCTTTGGCGCAGGCGGCATGGCTCTGAAGCAACTCGATGACCACGTGCGTTTCCGCATGGAGGCTTCCGTCAACGGCATCACGGCCGTGGAAGGCTTCGACCGTAACGGCACCGCCTTGGCAGGCCTTCAGTTCCACATCGTAGATTGGGTGTATCTCTTCGCCGAAGGTGGCGCAGTGATCAATCCCTCGATGAAACAGAAAGCCGGTCTCGCAGCCTCGGGCGGTGTGGGCCTCACCTGCAACTTTGGCAAGTATTCAGGACTGATGGCCGAAGGCGGATATGTGGCCTTGCAGAACGGCGCAAAGGTGGATAACATGTTTCAGGCGCGTATCGGCTACGTCATTCGCCCTGGCATCATCGAGCGCGACCGAGTGGACATCGACATTAAACACCATAATGCAGAGCGGCTGGGCAACTTGACCGAGGAAAACAAGTTGCTGAAAAGCGACCTGAAGCGGCAACAAGAGGCCAACGATACACTTATGGCCACGTTGAACAAAGCTTCAGCCCTTTTTGCCGCTATGGAGAAACGGCTTGACGACTGCAATGCCCAAGTGGCCAAGGCGACCCAGCCTGGCACGATGGCCACAAGCCCCTTCTTCCAGATCTTCTTCGACTATGCCAGCGCCGAAATCTCGCCTATCGAAGTGGCGAAGGTGGAGCAGCTGGCACAATATATCAACACCACGGAGGCCAATTACCGCATTGAGGGCTACAGCAGCCCCGATGGCGACCCGTATCGCAACGACGTGTTGAGTGGCGAGCGTGCCCGAGCGGTGTATTGGCTGCTGATTGCCAACGGCGTGGATGAAGACCGCCTCGTACCCATGAAAGGCGGCATCTCGACGCAATACGGCGACGACTCGCCGCTGAACCGCATGGTGGTGGTGAGTGCCAGCCCTTACTGATGTTCTTTGAAAAGATGTTTCATGATTTATAGATTTGAGTTAGTGCGCCGCCCTTGGCCAGCTTTGTGTTGTTGTTGAAGTTGGTACAGGCGGCAAAAACACGCGACCAGGCTTCACGGCCATCATGTCCTTTGTCGGCATGGTTGCCCGTGGCAAAGTACACGCCGCAGCATACTCGGTCGCGAACAACAGGTTTGCCTATTAGCTCAGATAGTAGAGCGCAACATCCTAATGTTGAGGTCATTGGTGCGGTTCCAATATAGGCAACACTGCGGGGTAGAGCAGCGGCCAGCTCGCTGGGCCCATAACCCGGAGGTCGGCGGTTCGAATCCGTCCCCCGCTACTGTTCCTCTCACGGCTTGGCAACCGTGACCGCAAGTGCCACTACTATAAGTTCAACTTTAACAACGCCGGTGCAAAGGACACCGTGGGGTGTGAGCCCCCAATGCGAATGACTACATCCTCGGATGACGGGCACGCAAGAGGCAAAAAGGAGAACCGAATAGTAGCAAACGCTTTTTTATGCAATAGTTTATATCATTGACAAAGCCGCCATCCATCTGTGAAGACGATGGCGGCAAAACGGAGATGTCGCCCAGAGGCAGGGCGTTCCGTGTAAAGGGTAGCAGAACAGAAGCACGGAGTAATAGTTCGCTTGAGAGACGCGGGTTCGAATCCCGCTTTCCCCACCGTTCCTTCAGCCATAGGGATATGGCTGTCGCAAAGAGACAACACATTATTATTCACTTAATCAAAGCCGGTGCAAAAGGACACCGTCGGGTGCGAGCCCCGCGTTTGTCAGATTTGTTGCGTTGATGAAGAGTATGTATGGCGTTGTCTTCTGATTTTTCCACACTCGCAGCTACGGGCAACGGGCGACGGCAACGCCGCCCTGGTCCCACAAAAGCTGCAAAGACAAACGGAAGGGTTAGACCTCCAAAGGGGAGGTGAGATAAGTACCCCATGGTGTGCAGGTATGGATTAAAGAGCCTCAGGACTGCACACCACGCTTACCGAAAGCTTGGCCCGCCGTTCGACTCGGCACCCTTCCACGTTCTGGACTCGCCAAAACTCGACTACTACTAACAAGAAAGCTCACCGCCCGCCAAGGCCAGCTTATCAATGTCCTGAGATGGTACAGCGGGCAACTTTGAAACGATGTAAATGTACAACATAAAGATATGAGAATATGAAAAGAAGTGTCGTATTGAGATTGGGATGGCCCGTGTTGCTTGCCGCCGTGTTTGCCGTCCTGAAATGGTGTAAGATCATCACATGGTCGTGGGGGTGGGTGCTGTCGCCCATCTGGATCATTGCGGCCTTCTGGCTGTTCGTGCTTATCATCGTCTCCGTATTCGGATATATCTATAACAGAAAAACATAGTGAGTTATGAGACCCATCAACGAAATCATCATCCATTGCACCGGCACCGTGCCGAGCACCAGCACGACCGTTGAAGCCGTCCGTAAGTACCACAAGGAACACAACGGCTGGAAGGACATCGGCTATCACTACCTTATCTATCTCGATGGCAGCATCCACCAAGGGCGACCCATCGACCAGGTTGGAGCACATTGCTCCAACCACAACCAAAACACGATTGGCATTTGCTATGTGGGCGGACTGGACGAAAAGAAGAAGCCCAAGGACACGCGCACGGTGCAACAGGTGGCCGCCATTCGTCAGCTGGTGAAGTCGCTGAAGGTGTGTTTCCCCACCATCAAAAAGGTGAGTGGGCATTACATGTACGACAACAAAGCCTGCCCGTGCTTCGACGTGGCCAAGGAATTTGGACAATGAGAAAAGTTTTTTTCGTCATAGTATTTTTCTTTATTGGTCTTCTCCCGGGTTGCCGCGGCCAACGGCAGATGGAAACTACGGAAACGAAGCAGCAAACCTCGGAGACAGCTGTGGAGTTCCACGACCTTCAAAGGTTTTGGAACTCCCTCGCTGAACGGCTTAATTTCAAGATTGAATTTTACCCTGCTGAAGGAGGCCTTGGACTGCCCACAACGGACAACTGCGTCCCCATCGATCCGACAGCCTTTGTTCCACCTGCACTCCCATCAGGTAGTGCTGAAGGCTGTTTCGGCTCGGTGAAAAGCATCGAGTTCAGCAGCGAACGCATCGCGGCTGACTCGTCGTTTGCACAAACCGACAGCGTAGCGGACTCAAAATCCGCCGAGGCTTCGGACGCGCATACGGAAAAAGCGTCGGAGCTGCGGCAGGACAATGGCACAGTGGCAACAGTGTGCATTGTCTTTGCCGTGGCCGCTTTGATATACCTTTGTATTAAGCAATTCATTAAAAAATGATGCGTTGGCTGCAAATAGACAGGGAAGTAGTGGTGCTACAGTACGAGGAGCACGACGGAAAGATTACACCAGGCAACATTCAGGTGCTGCCCGTTGGCGTATGGAACAACATTCTAAAACGTAAGAGAAATGAAGAGATACACTAAACCAAACGATGACCGCTACCAGTTCTTGGTGATTCACACCCTCAATGGCTATTCCATCGAGGTGCTGGTAGTGCCGACAGAAGACCTTGCCGCCATCACGCCCACGGTGGCCGCACAGTTGCATATCAAACTACCCGACAGCTACCAACTGCAAAGCTGCGCCGAAGTGGATGCCGAAAAGCAGCTTGACGAACTGGCCGCGCTCAATGGATGGGTGGCTATGGAATAAGAAACACGTCTTTTTCATAATCTTTATATTGTTTTTCCTCTCCAATTCGCCCGAGTTGGGGAGGTTTTTTTGTGCCTGAAGAAAAAAAATGCACTTTTTTTGAAAAAAAATGGAGAAAATTGTTGTTAGTACGAATATTTGTATTATCTTTGCATCGTCTTAATCAATCAAACACAACAACAATGAAAACAGTAAAAGTAGAACTAACAGAAAAAGAAAACGACTTGATTCAAGCCATCAGAAATTACAGAAAGAGTTACATCTTCGCAAGTCCCGAAATGATCTTCTACATCGAGAAACTCTTCACAGAACTGATGGACGGAGAAGAATGAAAAACCAAGGGGTTCCGCTGAAAGGCGGAACCCCACTAAAAACAATATGATATGGCAACAATGACTTTGAAAGAGACCCAGCAGGGCACAATGAAGAAACAACTTGAAGACATTCTGATTAGCATTTCATGGCGCGACCTCGCAATGCGCTACTTCGAGAAATCGGGGTCGTGGCTATACCACAAGCTTGACGGCGTGGATGGCAATAAGAAGCCGACCGACTTCACTACTGAAGAGCGCTTCCAATTGAAAGGGGCGTTGGTGGACCTGGCCGACCGCATTCGCCGTGCCGCCGATACCATCCAATAAGCCCACGGCCGTTGTGTGCCGTTGATTAAGACAGAAGTCGCCGCCAGGGCTTGCGGCGCAGATTGGCCCGTGCTTCGGCATGGGCTTTTTCTTTATCATTTTCCTGACGTCAGGAAGATGATATCATATTGCTGACGCCAGCAAAATGATGTTCCCGAAAACGATTTCGGGAACAAACCCTTATTTTACTTTCTGCATCGAAACTAAAATAAAAGCCTTCCTTATGTTACTTTTTCGCCGAAAATGTAACATAATGCCACCATCATGTTCGGTTTTCCACATTTTCTGTACCTGAAAAGCGGCTTTTTTACACATTATCGACAGATTATGTACCCGAAACAGCGTTTTAGGGTACATAATTCATATCTTTGTGGCCTCAAACCTAAACAACAACACTATGAAAAAAGTATTATTTATCATCGCGATTGTGTTTGCCGCCCTGGTTGCAAACGCACAACAGAAGCCACACAAGGTCTACGCCGAATTGCTTGGCGAAACCAACCTCATGAGAACGAAGGTGACCATCTCTATCGACTTCGGACAGGAAACCACGTTTTGGCAGCAACACGCCCAAAAGCAGCTTGTCGACGCCCAAGGCCGCGAAATGAAGTTCAACTCCATGGTCGATGCCATGAACTACATGGGCACCCTCGGTTGGGAGTTTGAGCAAGCCTACGTGGTGACTGTAGGCCAGCAAAACGTATATCACTGGCTCATGAGCAAGCTGGTAGATGAGGAAGGAGCGGCCACACAGGGCATCAACACCAAACAGAACTTCATCGATTCGCAAGGCGGAGAGGAATAATTTCTTTCCAAAACTTGCCAATTCTTGCCAAAACTTGCAAGATTTTTTCCGAAAAGCGTTGCAAAATTGAAAATTGTCGTATATTTGCAACGCTATACGAGAGGGATAGACCTCTAAGCCGGGGCAGCTTCAACAGCCCAAGACACAGCCGAGGGCTTTTTTGATGCCCTCAAACTATAGACCCTTGCGGTCGCCTTTCGTGAGATTCAGCCCCCTTGGAGGCCTCTCGTATAGCAGCGAAATGGCGGCCGCTTTCTTTTTTGCTGCCCAATACCAACTCTTAAATGCTATACGATATGCAACACACACAGAAGACAGCCGGACAGACGGCACCGAGAACACTGGTAATCATCCGCGATTGCCATTCAAAGCACAACATCGTAGTAACCGCCAACAGCGACCGCGAGGAAGAGAAAATCAGACTCCGCGCCCTCAGTGACGGATTCCTCGTGGCCTTGCGTAAGCCCAGACAACTTGAACCCCAACTTGAACCCTCACTTGCACCCTCACAAGCCACAAACCATGTATGGCGTAAGCATTCGACCATCGAGCAACGCCCGCGCCCACGCTTGGGCGGTGCTTTCAACCTTGCACTTACTTCGTTGACCATGGAAGGAGGTGCGCTATGACACGCCTTGAAATCATCACCCGCCTTTGCGAAATGGCGGCGGAACTGGCAGACCTCGAACAACAGGCACAAGATCCAGATGTCAAGTTCGGCGTTTCCAGCATCGAGGAAGAGATGCAAAAGACCTTGCGCGAATTGCAGGGCGAATCGTAAGCAAGTCGCAATACTCCACCAAAGGCCTCGCAACCGTGTTGCGGGGCTTTTTTTGTCACTTGCTGGTTATGGCATCGGTCTATTTTTGCCATAAACCAAAAACCAACGCAATGATCAAGAAACCAATAATCGCGGGTGACACTTTCCCCATCGTCTACAAGCACATGCCCAATGGCGAGCTGCGAGACCTGCCTGATGGCTTTGACTATATGATAGGCCTTCGCCAGGAAGGCAGCAAGAAACCGATGGTGTTCAGCTACCGCAACGGCGACATCGAGAACCCTGACAAGGGTGTCTACCGCTGGGAATGCAAACATGATCTGTCAATGTCGCTTAGCGGCAACATCATCGCCGAAATGGTCATCTACAGCCGCGACGGCAGCTTTGTCAAGCATTGCAGCGAGCCGCTCCTGCTTGAAGTGCAGCAAAGCTTCATGAACGACCAACTGGACATCGAATGACAGACGCGATTGAAATAGGAACCATCTGGGAAGCAGGCATCGTCGTCGTCGACGACTTCGACATGGAGCTGACCGTTGAGTCAGGCTTCGATGTCATGGTTGAGACCGAATTTGACGACAATTCCGAAGTCCACCTCATCATTGGCGACATCGTGGAGGAGTCGAATGCCGCCGAAACGGAATACGACTTCGACATGGAGTTTGCCAGTGCGGTGAACAACTATGTCTACGTCGGTCCCGCACTGCCTGACATCGACGTGGAATGGAGTAGTGATGCCTGGTTCCGGAATGACGGATGGTTTGAAAGCGACGGCTGGTAAGAACACCAAAAACCAATAGATATGGCAAAGAAGATCATCATTAGAGGAAGTAATCTGCTCCAAAGTCTCATTGACCCTTGGGGCGGAGTCAATGATACAGACCAAGACATCATCCCGTATTCTGATCGAGGGGCGACGACAGTGGTCCACCCTGGCGAGGAATGGGGCATGAATCGCGGCGAAGTGGAACGGTTCAATAAACTGCATTTCGGCACGAAAAAGATAGGATGCCCTTATGTGACTCCACGAAAGCAGACCGATAACTTCTACCACATTTGGGGCTTCGCCACCAAAACCGACCGCGACACATACCTTGCAGCCGTGGCCGCATTGCAGCCCGGACAGAGCCTCGATGAAGAGACGGCAGCCCTGCGGCTGGCCGATGAAGCCATCCCCATCAACGAAGACCAGGGAACGACATACACGGCAAGATTGACCTTGCTTGACATCAGCGGCGAGGAACCCGAAACTCTCGACCCGACTTTGCCCATCGTGTCGGTCACAAGGTCATATAATATAGGTGTGCGTTTCTGCGGCATCCAAAACGACAACGGCGAAATCAGCAATGCCGGTGAATCGGGCACACTGACCGTGCAAAGAAGCACGGACGCGACCAACTGGACTACCGTGGGAGCGATGCAGCTCATTTCCCTCAATACGGACTCGAACGCCTACACCGTTCTCGACCTTGGCCAATGGTTCACCACGACCAACCCGCAACAATTCCGCTTGCGTGTGGCCTTCACAAAGAGAGACGATGAGGGAAACGAAATAGCCACCGCGCAAAGCGCATGGCAGGTGATTTCGGATGTGACCTACACCCAACTCACCGTGCGCAATATGCAGGACTGGACGCGACCCATCCAAGCCTCGGAAGGAGTGTTCCCGCTTCGCTTCGCCGTGACGGGAACGGTCAGGAAGTGGCTGCATGTGACCATCAGCGGCTCATTGGGCACTTATACCCATGTGGAGGAGATTGCGGCATCCACGGAGTTCCCAGCCACCAATCCGCGTACATGGTCAGAGACAGAGAAACAGAACATCGGCATCCTGACACACGGCATCCACACTGTGACAGCCTGGCTGACCTGTGACGACGGCAGCGGCCACCTCGGAACTGACGGCTACCCCGATGGGCTTTCGTCTGAAGTGGTGGTGAACCGCTTTATGGTGGTGAACACTGAAACCCAAGGCGCAGACCTCACCAAGCCTTATCTGATGCTCCAGCAAACGCTGACCACGGTGCAGAACTATGTCCGCGCCGTGTTGACCCATTATGCCGTGTGGGTTCCTGATCCAGAGAATCCCACAGCGGCCAGCAGTGAGCCGTTGCCCATCTCCATCCGATTGACCGACTCGGCAGAGAACGATACAGACTACACGACCGAATATGTCCGCAACGAGTTGTCGGTTTTGAGCGGCACGGATTATGCCTTGGACACCACCGTAGAGATTGAGGGCGACGGCAGTAGTCAGCATGTCAACGAATACCTTGCCTACCTGCGTTTCTTCCGTTATGGCGCAAATGAGGAAGTCATCAACTTCATGCGTGAGAGCGTACAGGCCATGCGCTTCATCACCATCACCGTCGACAACTCAAAAGACTTTGCACCCGTAGCCGGTGCATGGTTTGTGATGTCGCCCCGCACACGCAACAACAGCGAGACCAACAAGTTCACCATCATCAACCATCAGACGGGCGAAGTGGTACCGGCAGAGTTCCATGGCTTCGGCGGTATCAACGACCTTTGGACCGAGGATGAGAACGGCCAAAAGGTGCTGCGCGTTTTGGCAGGGCAGGAACTTGAAATCTTTATCGATCCATACGGACACTTTGCCAACGACCCCCGCGCCCAAGCGAGTGTCGAGTTTGACTACGCGGTGCATAACTCCACCGCCGAGGATGCTCCGGTCATTGACATCACACAGGAAGTGGGAGGCGAAACCCTCGGTCTGCGGATGCTGCCCATGGAAGGCACGGTGAAGTGCAAGGGCCGTCAGGAAACCAATGACCAGGATTTCGGATGGGGAGAGGATGAGCGTACACACATGGTACAGACCATTGACCCCGCAGTCATCGCCAAAGCCGATGACGAACTGACTTGGCAACAGACCTTGAACGGTGCGCCAAGCCTTCCTTTGTCGCTGTCCAAGGTTTATATCAACGGCGACCCGCAAAGAGAAATGGACTACACGCCAACAGCCGGAACTTGGGTGAGCGGTGACGGCCACACCGTCAAGATTGGCAACCCCAATGCCGACATAGACATCTACGGCATCAAGTTCTACCGCACGGCACTTTCGGCGGAGCAAGTCCGTCAAAACCGCAAGGCGGCACTCCCCACAGCGGAAGAAAAGGTTGAGTTTGAGAACCGAAACGCCATCACTACCAACGGACGCATTGACTATGACAAGGCTAAGACCAAGGGCTTCCGTTGCCTTACCTTGGTAGGTCAGGACCAATACAAGCTGAACCAGTCCAAAGACCCGGGCTATCCCTGCTATTGGCGTATTGATCATGACAACCCAGCACTGAGCGGCACCATCGGCAAGGCTGCCTATCTCGCATACATGGCCGATGCCTTAAATGGTAAGAAATGCCTGATGGTTACGCCACAAGGCTCCACGGCCAACACCTATTGGGACAACAACGAGCAAACCAAGGTGGACAAAATCACCTTTGTCATCAACATTCCTTTCTCGAAAGTCCATGCCGATTTTGGATGGAAAGCTGCTATGAGCACCGGAGATGACTGTACCAATCCCATGTATCTTGACGGCCAACGCATTGAGGGTACTACATACGCCGACCTCACAGACGAACAAAAGGCCAGAGTGACCATTGATGTGGTGGATGGCTGGTTTGATGGTAACGGTTGGAGTGAGAATGTAGGCGAAATGGGCATGTACCATGGCCAGTTCTACACCACAACCGTAGGCGGCCCCAAGTGCCAAAAGCTGGTCAACAAAATCAACTATGCCTCGCCGATGCAGAGTCACAAGATGGGCGCGACCCGACTCTACAACGACATCATGAAGGCGTTGTGCGGCAATGAAATCCACCTGCACCGCGACAATCCAGCCGTGCGCTTTTCGGTATGTGAGGAAAGTTTCCTCTTCTTTACCGAGCATCCGCAGGACAACGGCAAGGTGGAGTTCAGAGGCATGTGTACCTTCGGCAATGGCAAGTTCGACAAGGAGGTGTTTGGCTATAAGGCCGACAAGAACACCTTCGGCTTCGAGGGCTTGAACAATAACCTCCCGCTTTGCGACTTCCGTGTGCCTGCCGATGAGAAAGTGACCTATAACCCTGATGATGAGGCATGGGGCTACAACGGCGTGAAGAGCTTCGAGTACGGCTTGGGTAAGACCCAGGTCATCAACGGGAAGGAATACCCGACCGACACCAACGACCTTATCTTCCGTCGTTATGTGAACTTCATCTATACGCATACGCCGCGACTGAAATACTACAACGGCACCCTTGAATCTTTCCTTGCTGCCTACGAAGCCCTTGTGAGCGCGGCTCAATCGGACGATGCCGCCGCCGCAGAGTTGGCCGAAATGCAGAAATGGCAATGGTGGGCGACCCAAGGCAATAACGCCTTCCATCTGGTACGCTTTGACTACACCACCGAAACATGGGTGGACGCCGGAACATGGGATCAAGAGAACCTTGCCTATAATGCCGGTGTAAGAGACCTGACAGCCGACGCGATGACGGCAGCGGCCTACACCGTATGGCAGAGCAGCCCCGACTTTGGCGACTGGGTGGCATTGAACAAAGCGTTCAAGACCGCCATCGCTATGCATGTCATCGACCACTTGGGCAGTGTGGCGGTGGTGAGCAACCACCTTGGCCACTACAATGTGGTCAACTTCATGGAGGCTGGTACCGACAACTGCTCCAAGAACCTCTACTACCAGTACGACCCAGGCACAGGTTTAATCTTCCTTGACCAAGATGACCTTGACAGTATCAAGAAAACCGACAACAACGGTAGGCAGACCAAGAAATACTTCCTCGACCGCATCCATGATGTGTCCGACTACGAGGCGGGCTACAAGCCGCAAATCGACTACGAAGGCCGTGCAAGCGCACTCTTCGACATGATAGAAGAGGCTTACGAGAATGCAAGTGACGGTCTGCGCCAGAACATGCGCCGTGTGCTGACCATCATGGCTGGTCTTGTCGGCGCCAACGAAGGCTTTGACCAGAGCGTTATGGGCTGCATCGACAAATACTTCTTCTCGATCCAAAAGTATTTCCCCGAAGTGGCCTACGCCGAGCAAGCCCGACTCCGCTACGAGTGGCCGAAGTCGTTTGGCTACATCTCATTTGGCAACCAGGCCCGCGGAATCGACCCCATCACACAGCAAGTTGGAAGCCAGTTGGAAAACGAGCGGCAATACATGAAGCGCCGAATGGCACTCATAGCAAGCTATGCCTGTTGGGGCGACTTTTCTTCAGGCGTGAACGCTGGTGTGGTAGGACTTTCTGACAGTGGTAGCAGCCTCTCACTATCCCCTGGCAGCGGCCATATAGGAGGCGAATACAAGTTCAGGGTAGTCCCTCATCAGTGGCTCTATCCTACGGGCATGGTGGACCGTACCGCCGTTGATCCGCATGTGCGTGTCGCCCCTGGCGAGGAATACGAGTTCAAGGTAGCCAATGCCGGTGACATCAGCGGTGATAGTTCCGTTGGCCTTGCCGCCTTGAACTATTACCGCAAAATCGGCAATGTGGGCAATATGGTGGTGGGCAACAATACTCTGTCAGTCACAGCCAAGCGACTGACCGAGTTTATTGCCGAGCCTTCAAATCCTTCCCAAGCCCAATTTGCCCCTGGCAACATTGCGCTGAATACGCCCAACTTGAAGAAACTTTCCTTGAACGGCTGCCAAACCATTGCGGGAAGCAAGGATTATTCTTCGCTGACCCGAGTGGAAGAAATAGACCTGCGAGGAACGAATATCACCGGCGTAGTGCTGCCCACAAGCCAACTGATAGAAACACTACAGTTGCCCGCCACGATGACAGCCGTAAGCCTCACAGGACAGCCCAACCTTTCCACCTTCACAATGGAAGGCTATGCCGCATTGGAGAGCCTGATTGTGACTGGTAGCCCGCTGGTGGCCTCTCAAGCAATCGTGATGGCCATCTATGAGGCGCAACAAGAAACGCAGGTATTTACTACCTTGACATTGAAAGACATTCAATGGGCAAATCTGCCAGTGGGCATCCTTTCATGGATGGCCGACCTTCAGCATATCACCGTCAATGGCACAATCGGAATCTTTGAGGACAACCCTACAACCAATGCCGTCACTTTCGACTTGAAGGAAAAGTTCAACCGCAAGTGGGGCAACGTGGACAATTCCGACAGCAACGAACACCAAGGGCTTCTTTTGTCTTACAGACCGCGCCGTTTGGAATCGGCCAGCGTAAAGGGCAACTTCTACACCGAAAGCGGGACACAATTCCCATTCACCATCGAGCCAAACTCGTCCTATGTGAACGCCTTCACGAAGATTCGATGGTCAATGAGCGGTTTGCAATACTCACAGGCATCCATCGACCCAGTGACTGGCTTACTGACCGTGGAAAGCCTATCAAACCTCGTTGACACAGCCACGATAACCGCGATGATAACCACTTATTACGAGGGGGTGGAAAGCGCAATGGTGGTGTCGAAGGATGTGCAAATCTACAACAGAAAAGCCCAGTTGGGCGATTATGTCTATCACGATGGCACATATTCCTCGCCTGACACATATACAGGCGAAAAGTATGTGATAGGCCATTGCTGCTACCTTGCACCGGTTGACAACAACGGCGACATTGTTGCGGAATTGTTCCACCCCGAGGATAAGCAAAAGCGCCTCATGGTGGCAAGATCGAATGTTTCCGCAACTGGAAGCACGGAAAGCGGTGGCCTTACCTACAGCACATGGCAATGGGGAGCATACAGAAATACAGGATTAGGCGCATCCGACTATGCATCATATTGTATTCATGACTTGGTTCCACAAGAGGGAAACAACTATTACCATGCATTGAAATGCCCAGAGGCAAACCTGGACGGTACAACCTTCTACGACATCCCGACCATTGTTAACCTTACAGGCAGCACCTTCTACATCACAGACGCAAACATGCGCGACGAGTTAAGCACGCTTGGCGTGCAAAACCACGGTTTCAAGCCCTTCCCATACAATGTCCACTACGGCGATGGCGTGGGTGGAGGAAGTGTAGCCGGAAGCGAGTTCTTTGACGGTAATATCGGTGCGCGTACCTTGACGGATGCACTGGCCACATTGGCGGGTAATGGTTATAGTGTAGGTGACATCGTCAACAGTGGCTATGCAAAAACGCTGAAAATCATCGAGCACCGCAACAAGATTCTGAATAACGGTGTGGTGATGATACCCGCCAATGATGAATTGGGCACCCCTGAAGACCGTCTTGGACCTCTCGAGATACCTCACGCCACAAGCGGACAGACCGAACTTCAGAACCTGGCAAGTTTGATGGGCAATTTGCGTCAATACATGGCCAGCCATTTCTCCGAAACGAATGTGGCCAAGTGGACGCAGCTCTACTATCCCGCTGCATCGGCGGCCTACGCCTACCAGCCTTCGGTGCCTTCAAACTTTGTCCTTGCGGACAAGTTCAAGGCCCACAACTGGTTCTTACCGCCTGAAGGCATCCTTGACAGGATACATTGGTATCTGAAGAAAGGTGCTGATTCTGAACTAAATATATTTAGAAAAGCGTTGGCGGCAGGTCTATTTGTTAATTTTTCTTCGTCCACCTACTGGAGTTCCACGGAGTGCAGTGGTACTTTCGCTTGGACCGTCATCTTCGGCGGCACGAGCTCCTACTACCTCAGCAAGTACGGCAGCGGCGCAGTGAGGGCGGTGGCGGCATTTTAGACTTATAGGCGCGGCTTTGACGCCGCGCCGTAATTTAGCTGGCATCCACAATAAAACGGCCGTGAGGCCGTTTTTTTATGGAAAAATGAGACAATGCAGCTAAATCAAACTTCCATATACAGGGGCCTCGAACTTTTGATGGACTGGTACTTGCCAATAGGCGTGAAAATGCCAAAGGTGAGTGCGCTCGAGAACTTGGGCGATTTCTTCCAAGACAATCTGATGGAGGCAATGACAACGTTTGCCATAGCCTGGGAAACGGATGACGCGGGAGCGAAACTTGAATTGATCAATACGCTGATATGGCACATGTCATTGTGCAATACGGCTGTCGGGAACCTTTATAGGTTCTCGTCAAAGAAAGACCAGACTGTCCGCGTCATCAGCCAAACTCAGTATGCCAACTATCTTGAGAGAATCAATGACTTGAAAAGTCAGATAGGCGGTTGGAAAAGAAAGACGGCATCAAAAACCTGAAGTGACCAAGGTCATGACAGGCATCCTTTTCTATAAGTTAAATGGGCGCACCACAAGCGGAATCAAACCGCTTGTTAATAAACGAATAGCGTGCGCAATAGCTTCGTCCAACTACTGGAGTTCCACGGAGAACAGTGGTAATAACGCTTGGAACGTCAACTTCGGCGGCACGAACTCCAACAACAACAACAAGAACAACAGCAACGCAGTGAGGGCGGTGGCGGCACTTGACGACGAAGAGAAGGCCTCTGTGATGGAAGCTTATGATGACTGCTGCCGAAACAAGATGGGCAGCCCAGACTGTATCGAATTCCGGCTTCATCCCGAAATGATCATTGTGTTGGCCGTCCGGATAAAGTTGCGATGCTATGAGCCCGGTCTGTCAAAGACATTCATAGTGAAACGGCCAAAGCTTCGCGAGATCTTCGCTGCATTTTTCCTCGACCGTATTGTTCAACACTGGATATACCTTCGCATCAACCCACTTTTCGAAATCCGCTTTGTTTTGATGGGCAACGTGTCGTATAACTGCCGTAAGGGATTCGGTACGCTTGCCGCCAGGATGAGACTATACAACGACATGCACAAGCACGGTTTTTCCTTCGACCTCTTTCTTGGCAAGTTCGACCTGTTTTCATGCTTCATGTCGACAGACAAGGTGGTGATGTGGGCAAAACTCGAAGAGTTCATCCCCGCCAATTACCAAGGCGAAGACCTTGAAACCTTGATGTACCTGCTGAAGATAACCGTGTTCCACCGTCCACAAGACCATTGCGAACGCCGTGGCGACCTCAGTCTTTGGGAAAGGCTGCCCAAGGAAAAGAGCCTTTTCTACTGCAACGGACTACCCATCGGCAACATCACCACGCAAATCCTACTCAATTTCCTGCTGTCATACTTTGATGAATGGATTTTGTGGCGTATTGCCACGTTGGGATATGAGCATCCAGAGGAACACTACATCCGCTTCGTTGATGATTTCACGGTACATAGTATGCCAGTAGAGCATATCACACTCCTTCATAGAGAGGCTGCGATATGGCTTTGGGAAAACCTTCACTTCAGGATGCACCCTGACAAGGTGTATATCCAACCGCAATTCCACGGTGTGAAATTCGTCGGTGGTGTGATCTTGCCTGACCGTATGTACATCATCAACCGAACGGTTGCCGCCATGTACCTGAGAGTTAACTACACTGAAATCCTTTGCCGTGTCATCTTCGAGAAAGGAGCGACCGCAACGCGACTGTCTTTGTTGCAGCACTGCGTTTCGTCACTCAATTCTTATTCGGGGTTTTTAATATATGGCCGGTCGTACAACATCCAGAAGAAGTTGTTTTTAGATTTGACTTGGTTTTGGAAGGTGTGCTATACCAAAGGGAACCTTAATGTGGTAGTAATAAAGAAGCAATACAAACTTTCAAATTATCTCATCCATGAACAAGAATTACAGTGTAGAATTACCGACTCTTTTCGTCCAAGACATAGGGAGTCCTTCCCGGACGATAAATTTCTGCGTCGAGCCAGTCTCTGGTAGCGATGAAGGCTACAACTATTCCTTTTATTCCGTTTCAGTTCCCATGGTGCATTGGAACTATGACGGCATTGTGAATGCCATCGTGTCTGCTGATTATCCAGCAGACAGGATGCAAGCCGTCATCAACAACTTCATGCAGGATTTCTCAAGTGAATCTGAAAAAGAATTTGAAGACATGCAAGCCTGGCGCGATTTGGCTAAGAAAACTGCATGTGAAGTGCTCGGAGAAACGCCATCTAAAACCTATGCACCTTCGCTGTCGGAACTGGTCGGCCAGCTGAAAAAGGTGCTCAGTAAGGAAGTGCAGCAGCTGCCCGACGAGGAAGCTATGAATGTCCCTTCGTTATTCGAAGAATGGAAGCCTGACATAACCGTCGTAGCCGGAGAGCGTAGGTACTTCGCCAAGGAATTGTACAAATGCGTACAAGGCCATAAGACACAATCCGACTGGACTCCCGACATCACACCGGCACTATGGACCAAAGTGAGTCTCGACGAATGGCCGCAGTGGGTGCAACCGACAGGCGCACATGATGCCTACAACGCTGGCGACAAAGTGACATTTGAAGGCCAACACTATATCAGCCTTATCAATGGGAATGTGTGGTCGCCAACGGCATATCCGGCTGGGTGGAAACTGGAGCCTTGATGATGATCAAGGCGTCCAGCTCATGAAGTCTTAGGTGACACTGTTTAAGTAGAAAACCCCGGTAGGCAACCTTCACTGGCTGCCTGCTGGGGTTTTCTGTTTTCAATCGGAGTTCGCGGTTCCAGCACGTTTGCTTTGGTGTTCCCCCTATAACTCTCACGTGCCACTTTTTGCTGCAAAGATAGTTGCGCTTACCTCTGCAATGCAACGGTAATACGGAGCGGCCTCTTGAAAAATCTCCACACCTGCGGGTAGTATTTTTCAGGCCGCCATTGCATTTTTTTTCGCTTTTTCCCTTGACTTTTCCAAAAAACCCGTATATTTGCAGCGTTCAAAATCGATTGGCGTCACGAAGACGCCGCCTGCTTGCGGCTTTTTTTGTGGCCCCTACATACTGAAATTTGAGTCAACGACTCCGACGGACGCGGTATCAGTAATGCCCGCAAGGTATCGCCAATCGAACCTTGAACACCCGTATCGGAGTCTTTTGTTTAATGTTCAAAATCGATTGGAAATGAACAAATTTGAAGAAGAAATCGCCCGCCTCAACGAAGAGCGCAGCGAGAAGATCGCGCCGATTCAAGAGAGAATCGACAAACTTACGGTGCAAGTCCACAACATGAAGGAGCTGTGCAAACTCAACAGCTCGCAAATCGAAATCCTTGCCGAAGAAAAAAGAGCCATCAAGGAAGAGTATCACCAAAAGAAGCAAAAGCTTTACGAGGAATCGAAGGATTACTATTCCATCAACATGTCGGCCAACAAGTTGCGTTTCCTCCTTAAAGGCTTCTTGTCAGTGAACGACGGCATCAGAGAATTATGGGATGCCTATGTGACCGCCAACTTTCATGCAGCATCAGAATTAGCAAACGATTTGTCTATTATGAAAGGAGGTGCGGCATGAAAACGCTCGTCATCATCCGTGATTGCCACAGCAAGAACAACATCGTGACCACCGCCGCCAACGACCGTGAGGAAGAGCGCATCCGCCTGCGTGCCATAAGCAAGGGCTATCTCGTGGCCGTCCGTAAGCCAAAGCAACCTGGTTGTGAAACACATTGCACAACCATACCGACCAATCGCACATGGCGCAAACCCGCCGCCATTGCCGAACGCCCGCGTCCACGCTTGGGCGGTGCCTTCAACCTTGCACTTACTTCATTGACCATGGAAGGAGGTGCGCTATGAGCGAAACGATGACCCGCGCCATGCGCAAGAAAGTCCGCGTCACCCAAGGCAAGCACCAAGGCGAGCCCACCTGCGACAACTGCGGCCTTATGTCGTTCCGCAACTTCCGCGACGGCAGCGCCCACCGCTTTTGCGGCATCCTCGGCCTCTTCATTCCCGACCATGAAATGTACCCATCATGCAGCCTTC
This sequence comes from uncultured Bacteroidia bacterium, assembly GCA_902767725.1. Classification (GTDB taxonomy): domain Bacteria; phylum Bacteroidota; class Bacteroidia; order Bacteroidales; family F082; genus Limimorpha. The sequence continues at coordinate 29,349 of CACXIM010000004.1, forward strand.
ACACCTGGCAGAACCGCACCTCAAGCACCCTCGCCCGCATCGGCGTGAAATGGGAAACCACCATAGTGAAGAAAGGAGGTGCGAGATGAAAACACGCATCATCGACTCGGAGAAAAGGAAGGCTTTCGAGCGAAGCTGGAAGCGCGACCAATACCGCCATCCGCAGGGCGACATCGCCAAGTTTAACGCCTGCTTTTTCGCCAATGCCTTTGTCAGCGAACTGGAAGGCGAGAATGGCGTTAGTCTTAATGTTGACTGTTGCTTCCTTGGTTTCGACCAGTGCAGCGGCTGCGGCCACCACCAGGACTGCGCCCTGCGCCGCCTGCGCATCAGCATCATCAACGCCATCGACTTCAGCGCGAAGCACTACAGGAAGCAATTCAAGAAAGGAGGCAAGGAATGAGTAAGCTATTGACTGATTCGAAATGCCTGATGGACTTGCTTTTCCTTGGTGCCGACGCGAACGACACGACCATACACAGCACCATCGATGAACTGAAGAAATGCGCTTTCGACTGCATGGAGATGCGAATCACGGGCTACACGCTTTCCAAAGAGGAGAAAGATAAATTGGACGGCTTCAACACCGTGTTTGTCGAGACGTGGCGAATGCTTGCCGACCTCGAGAACGACTTCAAGGACTTGATAGACGAACATTTCAGGCAAATGGATGAATCGATAAAGAAAGGAGGAGCGGCATGAGTAATAGATGGATAGCCTCGCAAGAGGTAACATGCTGGATTAACGCATACGTTGACAAAACAGACTGCGACCTGTGGTACATGATTGAGGACTTGAAACAGGCCTTGTTGGACACCACAATGATTCAAGTGGACTTGGATGCCGAAGAATATGATGTACAGATAAAGACCTTGCAAAAAGTGAACGCGGCCATCGTCCATAGTCTGCGAAACCTGAAGAATCTGTATGAAGAAGTTGAAGACCAAATCATCCCGACAAACCCGAAGAAAGGAGGTGTGCAGCAATGACCAAGCTCGAAGCCACTACCTTCATGGCCGAATGGGTGGCCAACCTCGAAACGCAGAAGGAAGCCCTGCAAGTCCTCATCGACCAAGGCAAGCAGTTCATCACCGAATTGCAGGAAGATTCGGGTTGCAACCTTGCAACCTGTTGACAGGAACGGAATTTGTCGTATATTTGCGGCAAGAAAGGAGAAAAAACGATGTATTGGATCTTCATAGTGATAGTGTTCGCCATCATAACCGCGAGGGAGATGCGCAAGGAACGCAAGAACACAGGATACCGCTCGTGGATGGACGACGGCTCAGTGAAGACATTCCGAGGCCCTAACGACAGGTTCGATTAGAGAGACGTCGTTTTTTTGTCACTACATGATAAGGTTTGGCGCTTAATATTGCGTCAAACCTTATTTTTTTATGGCAAAGAACACAGCAGAAGCCGAAGTGCTAATCACGATGAACGGCAAGGCAGCGGAAAACGCCCTTGCGGCACTTCGCAAGCAGCAAGACCAATGCAACGACGCCGTCAAGGCAGGAATTGAGGCGCAGAAGGAACTTGACAAGCTGAGAAACACTTCCATCGGCGAATATCAGAAGGTGGAAGGAAGGAGCTATGTGCAGCAAATGAAGCACCTCGAAGACATCATCAAGAAAGGCAAGGAAAACCAAAGAACCTTAAACAGGCTCAACAAGGAAATCAATGTCACTGAATTGGCCACCAAGAAATATGCCGAGGTGCTGAAAAACATCAATGGCAGTTCGTTGGCCGAGTTGCAGGCCGTGGCGAAACAGTTGAAGTTTGAAATCCGCCAACTCCCGCCCGACACTCAAAAATTCATCGACAAGACCAAGCAGCTGAAGGAAGTCAACACAAGAATCAACCAATTGACGACTAGCTTCAAGGGGCTGGTGGATCAAGGCGGCTTCTTAAAACGGATGGCTGGCAATTTAAGCAACTATTTCGGTGCAATTATGATTGGCTATCAGTCCGTGAAGCGTTTGGCGCAGGGCTTCATGGAACTCTACAAGACCATCTCCAACTTCGAGCAAGCCAACGCCAACCTTGCCTCCATCCTTGGGGCTACCAGCGACCAGATGGAGAAGATGGAGAAAGCCGCCATTGCCCTGGGCAGCTCGTCGCGCTACACAGCCACGCAGGTCACGGAGCTTCAGACCGAGTTGGCCAAACTGGGCTTCACCACCGACCAAATCGTGGCCATGCAGAAATCCGTGCTCAATTTTGCTGGAAGCGTGGGCACCGACCTTGCCAGCGCGGCGGCATTGGCGGGCGTGGCCTTGCGCTCGTTTGACCTGCGCGCCGACCAAACCGAGGATGCCTTGGGCACGATGGCGGTGGCATGCAACAAGAGCGCCCTTTCGTTCACCTACCTGCAAAACTCGTTCAGCACCATTGCGCCCGTGGCCAAGACCTACGGATTGAGCCTGAAAGACACCATTGCCTTGCTGGGCACGTTGGCCAACGCGGGCTTCGATGCCAGCAGCGCGGCCACGGCTACCAGAAACATCTTGCTTAATTTGAGCGACACCAACGGCAAGCTGGCAAAGGCATTGGGCGGCACCGTCAATTCGTTTGGCGACATCATGAACGCGATGATCACCCTACGCGAGCAAGGCGTTGACTTGAACGACACCCTCGAACTGACCGATAAACGAAGCGTGGCCGCCTTCAACACCTTCCTCGACGGTGCCGAGAACGCTCTTGAACTGCGTGATGCCTTGGAGAAAGTGGACGGCGAGCTGCAAAAAATCGCCGACCAACGAGCCGCCACGGTTGAAGGTGCCATCGACGGAATGAAATCGGCTTGGGAAGGCTTAGTGTTGAGTTTCCGAGGCAGCACAGGAACGTTCGCAAAGGTGTTTCGCGACATCACCGACGGCATCAACGCCCTTAAGGCTCTTATCGATCCTCAGAGCGCGGTAAGCGAGGCGGGTGCAGGGCTTATCCAAGACAACCTGACCGAGCAATACAAGAAGATGCTCGACCCAGAGGAGTTCGGCAAGTATGTGGAGGAACAACTTGCCGCCTATGATGAGAAGATAGAACAGGCTGGAAAGAAGACGAGAAGACGGGGATGGGCTTCGTTGCTTTTCACTCCATTGCTGGGCAAATGGGCTGATGCGAAGGGGGTGAAGACCGAATTGGAAGGCGAACGAGCCGTGTTTGAGGCTGCTGCCAACGACATTGCAAACACTGTGAATCTAACATTGGGTCAGGAGCTTACCCAACTTCAGAACGTCTATAACCGCGAGATGAAAGCGGTTGAAGACGACATGTCTTTGAGTTGGAACGAGGTACACCAAAAACAGGCCGAAATCACCGAGAAATATTACAAGGACAGGCAATCCATCATCAAAAAGGATTTCGAAAACAACAAGGCCGCAAGGGAAGCCGAAGCCAAGGAAGCCGAGAACGCGGCAAAGAAAAAGACCCAAGTGGATGAAAAAGAAGCCAAGAAAGCTGCCCTTGCCCGTCAGCAGGCCTACAACAAGCAGAAGGCGCAAATGGAGGCTTTCATGAACTTCCAGGAAAAGAGCCTGAAAGTGGCATGGCTTTCGGGCGAGATGGGCGAAGCCGACTACAATTCCTTGGTCTATCAGATGAAGGTAAAGCATTACGAGGCTCTTTTGGAATTGGCTCGGAAATACGGTCAGGACGATTCATCCATCCGCAACAAGATGCTCGACGACCACATCAAGGCATTGGAGGCGGAAAAGAAGCGAGTCAAGGAAGAAATGGAGGAGATGATGAAGGTGTATGCCTCAGAGCATCCCGACCAGAACATGAGCGACGAGGATTTCAGCAAGCTCCGCGACAGCCAAAGGAGGCAAGGCTACAAAGAAAAACTTGGCACCATTCCCGGTGAGACCGACAAGGAATTTGACGCAAGGATTGAGCAATATGAAGCCTTCCAAGAGAAAATATTGGCCAAGGCCGCCGACATACGCGCCGCCATCACGGAGGATTCGGCACGTACCCAATATGAGACCGAAATGAAGTGGATCGAGAAACTCCACAAAGACGGCCTGCTTTCTGATGAAGAGTTCGAGAAAGCGAAAATGGACCAAAAACTTGGTTTTGCGGCAAAGATAGCGCAGGAGGTGAACCGTTACGCCGAGATGGCATCGAATTTCGCCAATGCACTGAAGGAGTCGGAAACGGCGAAGATGGAAGCCGAATACCAGGCACAACTCACAGCTGCCGGGGATAATGCCGAAGAGAAGGAACGCATCGAGGCTGAATACGAGCAGAAGAAACTGGATATGCAGAAGAAGTACGCCGATGTGGATATGGTTATCAACATAGCCAAGGCGATTGCATCTGGTGCATTGGCGGCGGTGGAAGCCTTTGCGGCGGCGGGCGGCAACCCTGTGTTGGGCGGCATCTTCGCAGCCATCATCGCCGCGACAACCGCAATTGAGATTGCCACTATCGTTTCCCAGCGTAACGCCATCAAAAATGCCAGCGTCAGCGGTGGAGGCTCTTCATCGGCTCCGAAGACAGGCGAACGCAAGATGACCGGCTACGCCGAAGGCGGCTACACCGAAGACCATACCACCCTGACCACCGTGGGCGAAAAGGGCAGGGAATGGGTTGGCCCCGCATGGATGGTGAGGAAGAACCCCGTGATGTTCGCCAACCTGGAGCGTTACCGCAAGAGCGGAAGCCACGGACGAAGCGGCTCCATGAGTCGCGGCTTCGCCGATGGTGGCTTCACCCCCGGCAAAGGCGGTGGCTCGTCGGCAACGATGCCCGAACAAATCGACATCGAAGCCGCCGTGGAAGCTGCCATCCGCCGTGTGATGGCCGACGGTGCCATCCGCGCCTACGTTGTACGCAAAGACATCGAGGAACTCGATGCCCAAACACTGAAATTCAAAAAACTTGGTTCAAGATGAAGCTGACGACTCGTAACGGGGAAATCGACCTGCCTGGCGATTTCTCTTTCAATATGGAAAGGAGCAACCCGCTCCTGTTGGACGAAGGCGATTCAAGCGTTCCGGCCACATTGCCATCGTCGTCGAGGAACTTGGCCGCCATCGACCACCGCGAACGCATCGACCGCGCCGAAGCCTACGACGACAAAGTGGATGCCATTCTCGAAGTGGGACCCATCCGTAAGAATGGGCAACTGGCATTCGACACCGTACACAGCAGCAAGGGCGTCAATGCCTCGTTCTACATCGACAACAGCGACCTTTACATATCGTCGAAAAACAAGACTCTGAAGGAGATTTTTGCCAACAAGACCGAAGTGTTCGGAACCGTCAGTGCAGCCATTGAGGTGCTGCAGCGCGTCTACGAAGGTGCCGATTCCGACTTCAAGGTGTTTCCCGTGGCCGTGTCGCCCTACGAGGAAAACGGCGTGACGAAATACCAATGGAACAACAGAACTGAAAATAATATGCTGGTGTATGAAACGACCATCCACGAGGGCGATTCCATCAACTCAGTGCCTGAAGGCTATGGACTCGCACCCTTCCTGAAGCTTTCGAGGCTCGTGGAGCTGCTTTTCTTTCTCCTTGGCTACGAGGTGACGGAAAACTGCCTGGCCGAATGGCCCTTCCAAAGGCTGGTCATCGTACACAACTACTCAGACTGCCTCTGCAACCAGACCGTCACCTTGTTTTATAAGGACCTCGTCCCGAGTTGTACCTTGCACGATTTTTTGACCTGGCTTAACAACAAGTGGCACGTGCAGCCGGTGGTGGATTCAAACAGCCGCAAGGTGAGGGTGGTTTCGATGGAAACCATGTTGGCCATCGGTGCCGACATGGATATCACCCCCATCGTGGAGGACGATTTCACCGTACAGCTCAATCCCAGCAAGCGTGTGGTGATGACACCGACCAACTCGATTGAAGGCACTGACCCAGCAGCCGACACTTTCGACCAACTGATTGAGAAGTACGGCGATTTTGCCTACGTCAATGAAATCGAATTCGGACAATTTCCGACGGCCACGCCACCGGTGCAAAACTCGCTGTTGCTCAGGCGGGCCACTGGCCTGTTCTACGGCAGCCTGTTTGACTCGAACTTTCAGCATTACAAGCTGAAACTTCTTGGCACCAACCATTTCACTTACGACCGTGCCAACAGTGCCGAAACGGAAGAATTCAGCCAATCGGATGTTATCCCGCTCATGCTTTGCGAAGGCAAGGCCGGAGCGATTTGGGTCGCGCCTTTCATCGGCGACCGCAAACACGCCCACACTTCGTACAACGACTCGGCCACCGACGACAAACAAGAAATCATCGTTGTGCAGGCCGTGACGGACAGCGAGCACTTCTTTTATTACACCCAAGCCACGACACAGCCGGTCATCCCGTATAAGCTGCCCGAAAACGACAAGCACTTCATGGAGCTTGGCTTCGGTACCACGCCCTACGACCTCTACGATGCTTGTTGGAGCAAGTTCAACAACATCTTGCTGAACCATCCCACCTACCTTGACGGCAGGGTGCGCTTCACCATCGGTCAAATCCTTGGCATGGACATGACACGCCTGAAGTTCTGCCAAGGCCAGAATCTTTTGCCAGTCAGCCTGTCGGCTCCCATAGCGGCAAAGCAGGGACTGACTGAGGCAAAGTATATGCTGGTGAAGACCTACATCGACGGCATCACCGACAGTGCCATACTGCCCAGCGCCATGTCGGAGTATGTCTGGGAGGTCGAAAGCAACATCCTTACGGTGGTGCAGGCTCTATGGACGCAGATGGGCGGTGGTCCCAACTTTGGCGACATCGATGTCCCCGACATGAATTGGGGAGTGGAGTCGCATTATCTGGCATACGGCAACTATTCGGTGCAGTATGTAGGCGAAGAGTTGAATCCTGGCACACCTTCGCAAGGCGATGTCGTTACACTTACCCGCCAAGCCATCATCACCATTCATTACCAAGAGATCATCGAAAATGAGCCGGAGCTAAGTCCTCCAGTTCAAACATTCGAGTGCCAACAGACCTTTGCCAACCAAACCGTGACCTTCGTGTTTACGGCGGTGCCCGCATGATTTGTCACTCATTGAAACACATACAGGAATAATATTGCAGACATGAATATCAGTGAATTTTCACAGAAACCTTCCTCCGGTTACACCTATGCCAAAAACGAGGTGCCGCCCTTCGTCATCACGACCAACAGAACCTTGCTGGCCATCCTGAGCATCGGCAACGAGGTTGTCTTCAAGGGTATCTATGCACCCGATTTCAACGGACAAATCTCCATTGATTTCCGTGGGCTTTACGATGTCTATCTGAAGACCATCATCCCGACCACGGGCAACGATGAAATCACCCATACGGAATATCGCCGCCGATTCACAGCCACATTCGAGGTCGTCGTTGGCGAAGACACACCTGGCGACAGCAACACCATCTCGTGGTATGTGGCCAACGCCCGACTGAAGTCGGAAACGCCGTTCTACGAATGGGGCAGGGCCAATTTCCTCACCAACCAACCCATTGAGAAAACCACCAACTACGAAGCCCCTGAATGGCTGACTTGGTGGGATGATGGTGCGTTGTGCGAACTCACGGCCCGCTTCTATCGGAGAAACGGCACCTCGATGGATGTCACCGTAAAGACTGACGCGGATGAAGGCGTGTATAGCTGCAATGTGCGCTACAGCCGCCTCATCAGAATGGCCAACGTGTTGCCCAGTTCGTTGCTTGGCTATTACGACCTTATCCTTAGTAACGTCAAGGATGGTGAGGTTTGCCGCCAACGCTACATCTACGAGGAACGCAGCGGCCACGAGAAATACTTCCTCTTCGTGAATGCCCTGGGCGGCATCGACACGCTGATCTGCAAGGGTGAGAACGTGCTCGCGCCCGACATCACCCACAACATCGGTCGATTTGGCCGCCAATACCGCGCCTTGGACGATACCAACGACATGCGTAAGTGGACACAGCACATCGGCCAGGTGCCCAACCGCCAACGCAATTGGATCTACGAATTGCTGACCGCCAAGCAAGGTGCCGAGAAATACGACCCCGAGACGATGAAATACTTGGAAATCGTGGTCGACAGCTCAGAACTCTCCATGAGCGACTTCGGCCAGTTGGCAGGCTCGCCGTTCAGCTATATCCTGAACGAGACCGAAAACGTGGTGGCCGACACCGAGCGGCCCGACCGTAGCCTGCACCAGTCGGTGGCCGACCACGCCGATGAACTCTACGACGAAACGACCAAGGTGTTTGTCGCCTTCAGTCATGGTGCGACGGAACCCGTCACCATTCCTTCCGATATGCTGTACGTCTTGTTTGACAACGACGAAAGCCAGAAGATGGAAACGGTGTACTACTTCATCAATGGCACAAAGGAAGGTGAGTTTACGATAGGCTATGATGAAAGCCCAGTCGAAATCAGCATCAAGGAAGGCGTGAGCGTACACTTCGAAACGGAGGGCGCACTGGAGTCTTTGGAACTTAGGTATTACCCCATAAATAATCTATAGCCATGGCACGAATTCTTAAAGCAGTTGATTGGTATGTACACCTCGCAATGATTGTGAGCCTTGGGCTGGGCATAGCCGCATTCATCCTCCCACCCACGGCGGTCATCGACCGGAGCGTGCTGGCCTTCATCGGCGAAATCACGGGCGCGGCTGCCTTGCTGACCTTCCTCACGAAGCTGCCCGAGTACATCGAAAAAGGAGGGACGGCCAGGGTGACCAAAGGCAACACCACTATCGAGGTGGGAGGGAAGCGGAGCCATGGCCGTGAAGCGGAACCAGAAGAAGATCCATTAGACGAATTCGAACAAAAAGAAGATTAACCATGCTTACATTAGACTATCTCCGTAAAAGATTGAATGGCCATGTAGCAGCCATCTATAATGTCAAGGAACAGGTCATCGAATCGGCAGGAGGCTTTGATGGCATCGTTTCACTTGTCCAAACCAAAAACATATCGCCGATTTTTGTGCTCGAAAACAGCGAGATAGGAGAGTTTTCGTTCCGACCTGGCGGCTTCGACAAGACTTCGCAATCCATCTGGGTTATGAAGATGGTGCCGAAGGACGGCGACCGACAGAAAGTGCAGCAGGAGTGCTTCAAGTTGATGAAGCGCATCCTTTCTATCCTCGCTATCCATGACGACGATGATGAATATCTGAAGGACTGGGAATGGGATAGAATCCCATGGGGGGTGCGTAATGCAGGTGCCAACTTCACAGGTTACGAGTTTACACTGTACTTTTCCGAAGACACCGATTTGACTTATGGACCAGGAACATATTGTTGACTTGAAGCAATGGGCTGAAATCACCGTCCAGCGGTGGGAAATGAGAATCGCAAAGCTGCGGTTCCTGCCCACCCACAGCGGCGACCTCATCAACTCGTTTCGCGCCCATGTTGAAAAGGACGCGAACGGCGACGTGGCCAAAATCAGTTTCACCTTTTTATATTATGGCTACTACGTGGATGCCGGAGCGGGTCCTGGCTACCGTTTGCCCAAAAGATGGTTCAACAAGATTTATTGGCGTGAGTTCAACCAGTTGGGCCGACTGATGGCAGCCCAGTACGGCCAGGAATGGATTGACGAGGTCATGAAGTCCATCGAGACCATTAACCTTCACGGCTAAAAGGCTGGTGCCTTCTCCGAAATTGTTTCCACCAAGTGAGGATCCGCATGGTTGGCGTAACGTGTGGTGATGCTCAAATCGTGATGATCTGCGTGCTGCATGACGCTCAATGCGTCAATGCCACCCTTCAGCATTTCATTAAGTCCCGTATCTCGCAACGAGTAAAGCTGCATTTCGTTGGGCAATCCCAATGCTTCCCTCATGTCTTGCCAATCTTTGCGGAAACGACTGTAGGCGATATGCTTCTTTCCTGGCATGTAGCCGTCGGAAAAGAGGTAATCGCTCCTGTTGGCGTGTCGCGTCATCTTTTCCAGCCTCGTTATGAGTTCCGGAGTGAGTGACGCGCTGCGGCGAAAATGGGTCTTGCTGTCGTCCTCGCTGACATTGATGTATCGGTCTGCAAGCATCAGGTCTGATACATGCAGCCGCCAGCATTCCTTTGGCCGAATCATGGCGATGAAAACCAACTCGCAGAGAACGAGATAGTTTTCATTGCGCTCCGACCAATACTTGAAGATATCCTTCCTCACTTCGTGCGGAATCAATATCCTGGTCTTTCCGTCCTCGCGCTTTTTCTTGATGTAGGCGAAGGGATTGTCCTTGCAGTAGTATTTCTCGATAGCGTAGGAGAAAAAGGCTCGGGCTTGCTTCAACCGGTTGTTGTAACTTCGCCCGTGCAAGTTCTTTTCCTCAACGAGATAGTCCATGAAGTTGACGGCCATCACTCGCGTGAAGCTGGAAATTGCAATCTGGCCGAAGTTCTTGGTCAACCATTCCTTGAACACTTTGACAAAGGAGCGGTAATTTATGATGGTGTCCGGGCGTACATCGCTCTCTTTGTCTTTCAGGTATTTGTCAAGTACTGCGCTGATAGGTGTCAGTTCCCGCGAATTGCTGGCATATCCCTCGAAGGGATTCCAGCCCGAGGCCAACTGACTGTTAAGCCTTACGATTACATCGGCGCAATAGGCCTTGAAGTCGGAGACCCTCGAATACTTCTTCCGTATGCGGTTCATTTTCATGACCCGTCTTTCCATCGCATTGAAAGCCGGATTGAACACGTGGTATTCGATGGTCCAGCCATGCGCCGTGTATTTCAGCGATGCCGGAAGGTAGCTGATGAGAGGTTGAGAGTTTTGGGTTTTGACGAGACACATTTTTTTTTCTTCTTTTGTGGCCGAAACCTCAAAAGAATGAAAGTCAGTGTGTTACAAATTTTGCGCCGATTTTGCGCCGATTTAAACTCAGAAAGTCAGCGTAAATCGCTGACTTTCAGATTGTAGTGGGACGTACTGGACTCGAACCAGTGACTACCGAGACCAATACCGCGACTTCCATCCGTCTGAAATTCAGCCTGTTGTTATTCCTATTTTCTTCGTTTTTCCATGGTTTTGCGCCGTTTTTGCGCCGATTTTTCAAACGCGCAATGATGGTGCATATATCTGTTATTCAGTTTGTTGTGTTTGCTACTGGTTGGCTATCAAATCAGGATCCATTAGATTTATATCGTAAGGCTTATTTCCCTTCCAAGTCTTACCAGACATGTTTTTTCTTTGCCCATCGCATTTTGCAAGAAATCCCTCCAAAGCTTCTTCATAAGTACTTCCTATTGCCCAAATCAAAGCACGGTTAACCCTAATAGTATTGGAAACAGGATTGTATTGGGCGTACATGCCAAAATATGCGTTGCTGTGACCTTCCCATTCCCATTTGAATATTGTGGGACGGAAAAGTTTTTCATTGTAAGATAGATATTTTGGTAAATTTTCAAATGTAAAACTATTGTTCATACTTCTATGTGTTTGATTTCAATATCTCATACAGTTGTTTGTCCTTAATGTACCGCAACACTTCATCGCTTTTTTCCTTTTCAATTTCGATGTGCAGTACTACTTTGGTACGTTGGTCTTCTTCGTTTTTGGGCTGAGTAAACGGAGCAACGAAGTCTTGTCCCAAAATCTGGGAAATGGTAAATAATTCTTTTACCCCCCAATCATCTTTCTTGAACCTTCCGTTCAAAGTTTGCTTCGAAATGCCCATCTTTTGAGCAATTTCAACCTGGCTGTAATTACTTTGTTTACAAGCCTCTTTGATGACTTGACCGAGATGAATTTCTTTCATGTTCATAATGTTCTAATTTACAAATGATTATTGAATTTGAATTGGTGTCTGAGTAAAATTGTTGATAACTTTTGTAAAAAAATTCTTGACTGAGTAAATAAATTATTTACTTTTGCACTCCGTAAGACGAAACGAAAATACATCAACAAAACGAAATCGAAATGACACAATTTGTAGACTTTATCAACGCGATTCCGCACGGGCGTTATGATGAATTCCGTAAACGAGTAGTTGCAGCCTGTGGCGTAAGCGATGGGCTTTGGAGAATGTGGAAGACAGGTACACCCGTCAAGACGGAGGAAAACCGAAAAGCCATCAACCGCATCGCCCTCGACATGTTCGGCAAGGCGGTGTTCACCGAAGAATCATAACCAATCATTCACTAACTCAAAATCAACAACAACATGAACAAATCAACAACAACACTCACATGCGACAACTGCGACAATAGCGGCTTCTTCATCGGAAGAGGCGGCCATCTGTCGACCTATTGCCGCAGGACTGGCAAGCCCATTCCGGCCTACATCACACTACCAACCTGCAACGAGCATAGCAAACTGGCCGTGCTCCAGAAAGGAGGTGCGCTATGAGTGCCGCCAAGTACAACTTCGAGATCCGCAAGGGCTTCGACGTCATCGTGAAGATGACCGGCACCATGCGCGAGGCACACCAGGAAGCCGCTTTGCAGGCCGAAAGGCACGGCAAGGTGGAACTCTTCGGCTACAACCCTGAGCCCATGAACCGATGGGAACTGCTTACCACCTTCACCGAAGACGGAAGAATCATCGACTCGTTCGGCAACGTCAAGAAATCAAAGGAGAAAGGAGGCGAATCATGAAGCAAGGAAAGAAGACCAAGGCCGCCCCAAAAAGAAAGTGGTACACCATGACCGAACTGAGAGAACTGCCGGATGCCGAACTTGTAGAAATGGCAATAGAGATTGGAGGCAGTAAAGAGTGGCGGAACAACAAACAACGCGCTGACATCTTAGCATTTATTATGGGCCAACAAATTTGTATGAGAGATCAAGGAACCGAATTCGAGGAAGGAGGCCAGCAATGAGCTATATAGGAGAATCAAGACAGCGCAACGACAGCCCATGGGAAATGGTCTTGTGCTTGGATGAATCAGATTGCAAGTTGCTCTTGAAAGCGGCAGAAAAGATTGCCATCCGTACCCAAAAGAATTACGAGAAATGGAGAGATATTCACGATGGAGGCGAAATGACAACACGGCAGGAAACCGCTTTCATGAATGCTGAGGAAGCGAGGGAAGATGCCGACATCCTGTTTAGCAACATCAAAGCTTTTCTCTACCAGATAAAGAAAAGCAAAGAACATGAAAAACAGATTATGAAAGGAGGCACCAAATGAACCGCGAAATCAAATTCAGAGGTAAGAGCTATTTTGATGGACGCTGGATTTTCGGCGACCTTTTCCACACCATTGGCACCACCGGCGACGGTCTGGCCATCCAATACTACGACGATGAGGACGGCTGGATGACCGAAGACATCAAGGATGTTACCGTCGGCCAGTTCACAGGTTTGAAGGATTCCGAGGACCAAGAAATCTACGAGGGCGACATTCTAACCTGGAGGTCGATTATATGCGAAGAAGACCCTGTTGAGACATGGGAGCTACCTGTGACATTCTATAATGGTTGTTTCTGCCTTAATGATGATTTTGACATGACTCTCATTTCTGTTATTTACGATTCAGAAGAATTTGGAGGAGTAAAAATCATCGGCAACATCCACGACAACCCAAAGCTGCTGGAAGGAGGCCAACAATGAAAGGCGTGTGCAAAGTATGCGGCTGCACGATGAAAAACCCGTGCTTCAGCCATAGATACGGCTTCTGCTGGTGGCCAACATTTGAGGAGGATATTTGCTCACATTGCGAAAACCCCGAAATCAAGGATGATCCAAACACCATCCATTGCGTCCATGGATTGGAGTTTCCAGTACTGACCGTTCATCAGCCTTACGCGCTGATGCTGGTCAAAGGCGTGAAGAAAATCGAATACCGCAACTGGAAGCTGCCACAGCAATACGTCGGCCAAAGAATCTTCATCCATGCCGGAAGAGACCTTCACTTCGATTGGGACAAGCACTATTCCGACGAAGAGCCTTTCTATCAGTGTAGGGATGAAGCCTTGGCCAAAGATCTAACTCAAATGATTCTCGGCTCGGTCGTGTTTGGCGAAAGCCAAGGACCTTTCGACGGAATCAAGTACGGCGCTCCTTGCAAAATGTATGAATGGCCGGTGTCTGACCCCATAAGGCTTGACGACCCTTTGAAGTTCATCCCCGGCAAGCAAAGAATCTGGAAAATCCAATTCTGAAAGGAACCCAGTCATGAAATTCAACCTCGACAAAGCTGCCACCTATACCGGAACGACTATCGACGGCGTGAACTATCGCTACGGCTGGTACGAAAGCGGCCGTGCCTTCATCGCCAAAGAAGACGAGCTGATGACCTACAAAGAAGCCTACAAGACCTTCGTGCCAAAAAACTGCTTCAATATGTATGACTATTTCTTTGATGGCCTCAGCAAATACAAAAAGACCATCGACGGCATCGTCCGCTACCTCATCAACAAATACAACAGCTGAAAGCCATGACCAAGCAGCAGAAATACAGCATCGTGATGGACATGCAAAACCGCTACAGCGTGGTATTGCGCGGTACCAGCATTGCAGTCTACCGAAGCGAGAACCACGGCCAAGCCGGTCTTGAAGACTGTCAGGACTGGCTCGCCCACCAACCACAGGAGGAATGACCCATGAGCATCATCACAAGACTATTCTACGGCCTGAAGTGCGACATCTGCGGTCACGAAGACGAGGACTGGTACGATACCCCTGAGGAGTGCCGTCGCGACTGCGAACACGTCGACTGGCTGCACCTCTGCGACGGGCGCGACGTCTGCTCCGACTGCATCACAATCGACCACAACGGCAACTACGTCACCAAGGACGGCGGCGTCTACGACTACGAGACCCTAAGACTCATCAACGTGAAATGACCATGCCACAACGCGAACAACTTGCCCTCATAGGCGAATCCGACACGCAGATGCACTTCACCTCCGAACGGTGGGGTCTGCTGACATTCTTCCCCGCGAAGAGCAACAAGTTCAAGGACACTTGCAGCAAGTGCCTTTTGCTGCATGAAGCCGAAGAGTGCAATTTGGCTCACTGCTATGCCGAACACCGCGCCGACGGCCAAAACGGCTACTATTCCATCCACGAAATGCCAGATGGCACACAACATTAAATCAACAACAATATGAACAGAGAAATCAAATACAGAGCAAAAGTCAAAATGCCCGAACGACTAATTGCAAGAAAGCACGAAGTCCCCGAAGGGCAATGGGTGTATGGCGAGCCTCACACAATCGACTGCCCAACACCTCATATCCACACCGCAGATGTCGGCAAGCAGCCTATTGACAAGGAAACCATCTGCCAGTTCACCAGCCTATACGACCGCAACAAGAAAGAGATCTACGAGGGCGACTTGTTAAAGTTCTGGGATGATGATACAGGACTGATCGAAGTCCGTTTTGTCAGAGGAGTATTCGCTTTTCTTTGGCAAGGCAACCTCGATGAAGAAATGCCTATTAACGCCCCGACACATGAATGGGCTACCGTCGTGGGCAACATCCACGACAACCCCGAACTGATGAAATGAGGTTCACAATGATTACCTACCAAGAATTAAAGAATAACTCACAGATAAATATGGAATTACAATTCAAAGAACAATTTTACGACGCAACAGTAGTCGTAATTCCCGGCACACGCCAACGCGTCAGCCGCACAGAGCAAAACCAACAACTAACCGATTGGATGAAGAAAACAAAACACATACCACTTCAGTATATGTGGGAGAACGGCATTAAGGTTGAACTGAGTAAGATATTCGAGGCCAAAATCAAGGATGCCTTGCAGCGGGGCAATGCAATCGGTGCGGATGGGCGCAAGTATACCTTTGTAGAACCCGACAACCTTTTCCCGATTTGCTCAAGCATTTGCGTTAGAGCAATAGCAGAAGGTGAAAGCCATGCCGATGCTTATGGCGTAGATTTCTTTGTTTGAAGGGAGGTGTCCAATGAAACTGAACTACAACAAACACTATGCTGAAGGTGAATTCGATATGGACACTATCGAATTGGTTGCACTTCCCGCACGGCCTTCCAAACACGAAAGACATCCGCTCATTTGCATCACCGAAGGTGAACACTGCATGAACTTCCAGATTGCATTCCTTGACTTCGGCAGCCTCGAAGACGAGAACGCCATGGCCAAGGAAATCGAAAGACGGTGGAATCTCGCGAAGAAAGGAGGTGCCCAATGAACCAGCAAGAAAGAATACTGAGCCTCGCCCAGGAGCAAATCCAAATTGTAGGGACAAGTGGTGCCCGATTCGGTAAGACATACAAGGCCGCATTTGAACTGGCCATCCGATTCACCCTCGAAAACCTTTGGATTTCGGTGGATGAATCGTTGCCGGAACTTCCAAAAGAAATTCCCTCTGCAGCAGTATCAGAAATAGTTCTAATAAAATGCGTCAATGGTGCTATTACAAGAGCGCGGTATGTCAAAATACTTGGAGATTTCACAACATACGTATGGCAATGTGTTGACGCGGGTTTTGGCGTAGGGGACGATAAAGTCACACACTGGATGCCAATCCCAAAGCTGAAGGAAGGAGGTGCCCAATGAAACGAGCAAACCTTTGTCATATCACCTTCACCGGCATTGATGCCAGGACTGATGTCAGAGCCTTACACGAAATACAGCGCGAGTTCCCAATTGCAGAGTTCGGTGTGCTTGTTAGTAACAACTGGAAAGAAAACGGAAACCGCTTTCTAGATCCAGGACTGATAGGCTGTTTGCGAAAAAGGCAGAATGAAAAAAGGCTTAATCTTGCCTTGCATATATGTGGTTCTGCAGCTCACGATGCCGCAAATGGCCATTGGGATAAGGTGGACGAACAGCTGACACTATTCAGACTTGGCCTCTTCCAACGAATTCAGTTGAATATAGCAGAACGTAAAGACAACCCTGTCACCGTTTGTCCGCCATGCTACCCCAATCAAGAAGTCATCATACAGCAGAAAAGCATAGATGACATGCACGTCTATTTGGATTCAAAGAGGATTCATCCCAACCTGTTTTCCGTCCTGCTTGACGCTTCGGGTGGAAGAGGCATCGACACACCCATCAGAGTGCTTGACCACCCAGGTCACAAAGTGGGTTATGCCGGAGGCTTTACCCCCGACAATGCGGGCGACAAATTGTCCTACTTGCTGGAGCAAGGCACATACGATTTCTGGATTGACATGGAAACAGGTGTGCGTACCGATGGATGGTTTGACTTGGACAAAGTCGAGAAAGTATTGCAGATATGCAAACTGGTCTTAGACGACCATAGAAAAGGAGGTAAGCAATGAAACAGTTGACCAAAGAAGAAGCGATTGCTTTTTGTGATAACGAAGGATGGAAGGGATGGACTTCCAAACAGATTGCAGAGTTCCAATTGGAGCAAGATCGGATTTGCATACCTATGGACGTGTTCTGCAAAGCAATTCAAGAAACGTTAGGCAGGCCGGTGTTCACACATGAATTTGCATTCCGCGACAGACTAAAAGCCGAATTACATGGTGAAGCACAACCCCCGACTTTTGAGGAAATCGTTTCTCTGATTCCCGAAGAAAAACGGATAATCATTTTCAAGGAAGGAGGTGAGAAATGATACAAGAAACAATTTACAATCCGAATGATCTCAAAAGAGGAAGATGCAGATGCTGCGGAGAAATGTCAAATGAAATCCTGATTGGAGATGGCCGATGCATTGAGTGTATCGAGGAAGAGAAATTCATCGAAGAAACAATGAAAATGGAACCTAAATGGCTATGAAAAAACGTCTCATCGAACTAACCCAAGACACCATGTGTGCTCACGACAAGCACGAATTGGTCAATTACCCACGCTCATGGTTCAAGGCAAAGCCAACGCTGCCCGCAGGAACCGTACTGGAGGTGAAAAAGGAATGGTCCAACTTCTACGGCACATATTACAGGTGCGAAACAGCCGATGGGGAATACGATATCCCCGTTGAAAACGCGAATGATGTTTCTGAGATTTTTCAGATGAAATTTATAGATACCGAGCCTGGCCAAAAATTCAAGTCGGCGGTTGAGGATTTAAAACGAGCTATTGAAAACGAATATGGCGATTGTTTTAGAGCGGCCATCGACGCAATGACTTTTTGGATAAAAAAATTGGATGACATTTATATCAAGAAATCTAAAGGAGGTGAGAAATGAGCAAACTTAGTAGAAACACAACAACGAGAAAAGCATTCAGAATATGTCTCGTTTCCTTGCTCGTGATAGGATTGTTTGCCGGTGTGTTCTATTCATTCTACAACACACACGACATAAAGACCGTGACCGTGCTGGCCATCACCACCCAACAGCGCATATCGGGCGACAACGGCAGCGTCTCCACCCATTACGAATACATCGTGTCGACCGACTGCGGCCTGTTCAAAATACAGCCTTACGGCATCTTCGCCTCACAGTCGTTCGGGCAGATCCACGAGGGCGAACGATACACAATAGAGACCGTAGGCTTTTCCGCCCCTTGGGCGAATATCTATCCCTACATCCTCAGAGCGGAAGGAGGTAAGCAATGAAACACAATGAAAGACCCATCGGATGGACCACCATCGACGAGGCAAAGCGACTGGTAGCCGCCCAGGTTGACCTCAACTCAGCGGACATGAGCTATGTTGAAGGACCGCTTGGCTTGGCATTGTCAGCCAGTCCGTCCTTGGCTGTCAAAAACAATTTGTTCTCATTCCGGCAAGGCTACGAACAGCCCTGCTGGAGCCTTGGCGCATTGCTCAATTTGCTCCCAAAGCAAATCGGCATGTATGGTGAAAAGTATTACCTGATTGTAAGTGAGGGCGCAAAGCTTCAGTGGAGCATCTGCTATGCCGACGTCTACAACGAAGATCATCCCATTTTAGCCTTTCAAAAAGAAACCTTAGTGGAAGCCTGCATCGAAATGATCGCAGCTCTCAAAGTTGCCGAAAAGGAAGAAAAAGCCATTGTCCTTTGGCCAAATGTCAAAGAGGAAGGAGGTGCCCAATGAAAAACAAACAAAAGTATGACAAGGAAACACTGAGCCAGTACGATTGGAGCCAGTTGTATCGCCTTCAATGCAGGCTTGTTGAAAAGAAAATGATACCTGGAGCCATAATCAACTTTTGCTTGGCTATTACAAATCTTTTCATAAAAAAACCGTGGCTCAAATCGTCAATTGATATCATCGAAAGCGCATTGATTATATGGCTGCTTGTCTTGGTTGTAAGGTTTAACCGTATCGATAAAATCATGGAGGAAAAGTAATGTTAGGTCTTGGAATAATAATAGGCATTTTGATAGGTGCCGCCATAGGATCAGCAATCGGAAGCCACGTCGCATACGCCGATGGAATCTATGATGAAAAGCACAAATGGTATATTCATGCGAAAGGACATTTCCATAAGGAAGAAGATTTCATGGAAGGAGGAAATGACGATGATTAAACTCCTCTACATCGACCTCTTCTGTGGCGCGGGTGGCACCACTACGGGCGTTGAAGCTGCACGCATCGGCGGCAAGAAATGCGCCAAGGTGGTTGCCTGCGTCAACCACGATGCCAACGCCATCCGTAGCCATGCCGCCAACCACCCAGACGCGCTCCACTTCACCGAGGACATCCGCACCCTCGACATTGCGCCATTGGCCGCACACCTGGCCAAGTGCCGCAAGCTCTATCCTGGCGCGAAGGTGGTGCTGTGGGCTTCGCTCGAATGCACCAACTTCAGCAAAGCCAAGGGAGGCCTGCCGCGTGATGCCGACAGTCGCACCCTCGCCGAACACCTCTTCCGCTACATCGAAGCACTCAGTCCCGATTACATCCAAATCGAAAACGTGGAGGAGTTCATGAGCTGGGGCGACATGGACGAACACGGCCACCCCATCAGCCGCGACAAAGGCCGCAGCTTCATGGCTTGGGTCAACCATGTGCGCGACTACGGCTATTACTTCGACTACCGCATCCTCAATGCCGCCGACTATGGCGCCTACACCAGCCGCAAACGCTTCTTTGCCATCTTCGGCAAGAAAGGTCTGCCCGTGGTGTTTCCCGTGGCCACCTACGCAAAAAACGGCAACGAGGGACTGGAAATCTTCGGCGACACGATGTATCACAAATGGAAGCCCGTCCTTGAAGTGCTCGACCTCGACGACGAAGGCACGAGCATCTTCACCCGCAAGAAACCCTTGTGCGAAAAGACACTCAAACGCATCTATGCCGGACTGATCAAGTTTGTGGCTCACGGGAAAGACAACTTCCTCGTGAAGTACAACTCGATGAACCAAAGGGGTGAATATGTCGCGCCTGGCACTGACGAGCCAAGCCCGACCGTGGCCGTCCAGAACCGCCTTGGATTCGCCAAGGTGCAGTTCCTCAGCAAACACTTCAGCGGCGACCCCGCCAGCAAGAACACCAGCGTAGACCAGCCTGCCGGAACACTCACTTGCAAGTGCAACCAGTCGTTCATCACGGCCTATTACAGCAACGGCGACAACTGCACTCCGATTGACAGGCCGGCGCCGACCATCCCCGCCCAGGATCGTGTTGCCTTGGTCACCACGCAGTTTTATCAAAACGAGTATGGCGCAGGCGGCCAACTCTCCAGCCTTGACCAACCCAATCCCACCGTGATGCCAACACCCAAGCAGAAATTGGTGTCGGTCAAGCAGTACCTCATGAACCCCCAGTTCGACAGTGCCGGTGGAAGCATCGACCAGCCTTGTTTCACACTCATCGCCCGCATGGACAAAATGCCGCCCTATCTCGTCACCACCAAGGAGGGTGTCGGCATTGCCATCTTTGAGGACGACTCGCCGATGACCGTCAAGATAAAGGAGTTCATGGCCTTGTATAACATCGTCGACATCCGTATGCGAATGCTGAAGGTGGACGAACTGAAGCGCATCATGGGCTTCCCTTCGGACTATGTCCTCATCGGCACCCAGAGCGAACAAAAGAAATTCATCGGCAACGCCGTGGAGGTCAACATGGCCAAGGCGTTGGTCGAGACACTTGCTAAATGTATTAGAGCATGATCAGCACCACATACAATATGGACTGCATGGCTTACATGGCCAATTGTCAAGACAACGCTTTCGACATTGCCATTGTTGACCCGCCGTATGGCATCAATGCGCCCAATATGAATATGGGCAGCTGGGGCAAATACAAGAGCACCGCATCAAGGCTGAAACGGAGCCGCTTCGATAAGGGCGGCGGCCATTATGCCAACAGTGCCTTTGTCACCATGAATACGGATTGGGACCTGAACCCACCTTCAAGGGCTTATTTTGAAGAATTGTTTCGTGTCAGCAAAAATCAAATCATCTTCGGCGGCAACTACTTTGGTCTGCCACCCACAAGATGTTTTGTCTGCTGGGACAAACTTCAAGCCTTGGAAAACTTCTCGCAGGTGGAGTATGCCTGGACTTCCTTCGACTATCCTTCAAAGATAGTCCACATCGGTTCCACAGGAGGAAGGAACGATGTAGAGAGAATCCATCCGACACAAAAGCCGGTGAAACTCTATTTGTGGCTGATGCAGAAATTCTGCAAGCCTGGCGACTCCATTCTAGACACTCACCTTGGTTCCGGCTCCAGCCGTATCGCAGCCTATCAATTCGGCTTCGATTTCGTCGGAACCGAGATTGACAAAGAGTATTACGAATCACAGGAAAAGCGGTTCCAAGCCTTCAAAGCAGATTTTGACTTTGACCAAAAGCTGTTTGTCGCTCAGGAACTGCAATGTAACCAGTTAAACCTAAATGAGCAATGGGAAAAACAGCAGGAATGCCGGTCATGAGAATCGATACCAGCGAAGCGGCTTGCACCATTGAAGAAGTGACAGAGGCCGTGAGAAGGCTTGGTGATGCTTTCAAAGGAATCGTAGGGAGTCCCAAGACGATTGCATTAAGGAAGGAGCCTCGCTTGTGTTCCCAATGCGGTGCCCCGCTCCATGGTCACACATGCGAATACTGCGGAACTGAATACTAACGAAAGGAGAATAACCCATGCCAACAAAATTTCCAATCGACTACGAGCCTGGAACAAGGCATTTCTACCTGATCGACAAAGAGACAGGCGAGAAGATGTCAGAAATCTTTCAAATGAAAGAAATCATCCCTAAGCCGTGGCCAATAGACGACATCGAAATCGAGACCGAGCCGGAACCGCCTAAGTCGCTCACCCTCTCCGGCACCTTCACACTGAAGACAAAGATGAAATCCAACCAAAGGCGAAAACTCATCAGAGCCTTAAGCGGCAAACAGAAGCTGCCCCGCAAGCTGAAGAAAGCCCTCAAACACTTGGAACTTAAAGAGCCAAGATTTGAGGAAATCAAAATACCAAACGGAGTAGGTTCAATCGCCCACATGGAAATCGGACCCAAAGAAGGCTACCCGCACACCAAATGGATATGGAAAGCGGTGCATTTATTGAGAAAGAGAATGGCGATTGTGCCCAAAACCAGGCACCAAGGAACAACTTCCAACATGAACAAATACTTATTACCACTATGAATATCACCCAAAAACAAGAATTCCGCTACCAATTCGCGGGAATGGCCATGCAGGCACTTTTGGAACCAGGAAATGCACAATTTTTAAGAGATATGGCATTCGACAACAATAAGCAATTCGCAAAAATGCTTGCAGAAAACGCGGTTTTTTACGCCGACGCCATCATCAAGGAATTGGATTATAGAGAAAATGAAGAAAAACAGACCCGTCCCATTGCCCACAGCCGATTATCTCGAAACGCCGAAGAAAAGAAGCCGAAATGGCTTTATCGGCTTGAATATAAAGATAAGTCATGCGGCCTGTGGTATGATGGCAACGGGAAATGGTGCTTTGAAAAGGGTATCGGAGCATTAGGAGAAGAATACAAGTCCAAGACATTGCCGATGGGATATGATTCGCGTTACAAGCAGGACGGAAAGGATTGGTTCTCGTCATGCTCCAACAAAGAAGATCTTCTTCATTGGTTTTCGCTTGATGACGCGGCAACGCTATTGGCAAACGGATTTGTGTTCACCAGATACCTTGCCATCGACTTTCATGAGTACGAAAACGAGACTGTGTTTCTCAAAGAAACCAGCCTGTACCGCGAAGAAATAGACATAATGGACCTTTTCAAACCAAAAGAGCCATGAGAAACGAAAGAATGATCAACAGAAATGCTGCAACAGCAATGGCAATGGTCGCATACGGCTTGAACGAATCGCCCAGGCAGTGCGGGACCAACGCCAAAATCAGCAAAGGAGAGGCAAAGAAATGTAAATCGTGCAAGCACTTCGAGAAATGTCGGCTTACCATCGGCGTGTCTCCAATGAAAATCGCTTGCGAGCAATATGAAAGGAAGAAAAGGCATTGACTCCCGAAGAATCCGTCCTGTTCTACGAGCAACAGCAAGCCTACCGACAACGCCGCGAAGACTTCAACCAGGAAGTGCTTCGCTGGTTTGAAAACTATAAACCCAAACATCAACACCTAATTGAACCATGAGCACCGAACTATCACTACCAACAGCCCGACCTACCAGAAACAAGGTCACAGGAAGATTCCTGCCAGGCTTTATTCCGAAAGTCAAAGGCAAAAAATGGGAGGAATATTATAGCCAAGAGGCAATTGAAAGAATGAAAAAAGGATGGAAAAATCTAAGATTATTCCAGCCAAAAACAAGACCAGACATCGCGGAAAGACGAAAGCCAGTCATCGGATTGAAAAAGGATGGGGAAATTATATATTTCGGATACTCTGGTGCGGCGGCTAAATGGTGCGGCGGTAATTGTGTGAATGTCAGGAGATGTTGCCGATGGAATTTGGAGAGAAAGCCTTTCAAGGATTCCCATGGCAGAATAATTCCTGACAAATTCCGAACATACAAAGGAATCGAATGGTTTTTTGAAAGTGATAATTATTGGATGATTAGACATAAGGAATTAAACAAATGAAAGAAACATTCTACAACAACCTGCGTGTGGCACTATTTGAGACCATACCAACCGACCTGGTCCAAAAGGTTATGGACGTGGTGACACAGCAGTTAGGACCATACGACCTGCAGCTGAAGCCGCATGAGATTGTGGTCTACGACAACGGCGACGCCGAAATGCTGAAGCGCTTCTTTGTCGCCAAGGCCACGGAAGGATTGACAGACAGCTCGCTTCAAACATATAGAAGAATGCTTGGCATGCTCTTCAACAAGTTTGGCAAGCATATCAAAGACATAAACACCGACGACATACGTCTGCTTATGGCAAGTATGAGAGTCGAGAAAAAAAGCACTGCTTACCAGAACTTCATCCGAAGGATACTATGCTCATTCTTCAAGTGGATAACCCAAGAAGGCTACATCGACAAAAACCCGATGCTTCGAATTCCATCGGTTCGTGAACAAAAAAAGATTAAAAAGCCTTTTACCGAGGAAGAGCTTGAGCAGCTGCGATTGAATGCCGGATCGCTGAGAAATGAATGTATTATCGAGTTTCTTTACTCGACAGGGTGCCGTGTATCGGAAATGCTTTCACTGAACAGGGACGACGTCAACTTAGTCGAAAATGAAGTGATGGTGCTCGGGAAGGGAAAGAAATACCGCATGGTATATCTATCGCCGAGGTGTAGCGCACTGCTTAAAAAGTACCTGTCAGAGCGCAAAGACAATGGAGAAGCGTTGTTTGTGGCAGATTATAGCAACTGGAAAAACAGAAACATGGACTATAGAACTGGACACAGATTGGATAAATGTTCAGTCGGTGAGTTATTAAGAGCAATCGGCAAAAAGTGCAACATCCCCAACGTCCATCCCCACCGCTTCCGCCGCACAACCGCAACTCTGGCACTGAAACGCGGCATGAAAATAACCGATGTTCAGAGGATGCTAGGTCACTCCGACATTAAGACAACAACCATATATGCAATCTCAAACGATGAAGAAGTCAAGCGTGAACACGAAAAGTATCTTATCTGAGGTGAACCGAATCCTCGGCATAACCGACTCATACCAGGCACCCGACAGGATGCTTCAGGTGGTGACAAGCCAAAACCGACAAGAGCGCGACCATATCTATCAGCAGTTGGCCGACCTTAACGAATGCGACTACTCGACAGACTGGTTTTTCGAGTATTTCCAAGAGGAACATGCCGACCGCCACCAAAACAAGCAGGACTTCACACCGCCCTGCATCGCCTCAATCGTGCACGACGTGCTGCATGCAGGCGAAACAGAAGGCCAACAAATAACCTACGACCCAGCCGCAGGGACGGGACAATTACTCATCCGCAACTGGTGGCTTGAACGGCGGAAATACATGCCGTGGGAATATCGCCCAATCGACCACCTTGTTGTTTGTTCTGAACTATCCATCAAGACCGTGCCGTTCCTGCTGTTCAATCTTTCTGTGCGGGGCATCTGCGGGATGGTATTCCACATGAACACGATGACAGAAGAGGTATTTGAATCATACGTGCTTACCAACCCGACCAACGACCCGCTTAAATACTCCGACGTGAACCTATTATCCAAAATGCAATGATCAACCTCGACAAACTATATGAAGCCACAAACGGCGGCGCCGACCTCTTCAAGTTCTACTTCCCCGATTTCGATCCGGGAAAGAGTTCCAACCTAGTGAAGGTGCGCGACGACGACGACCACCCCTCGGCCAGCATCTTCGCCAAAGGCGGCAAGTGGTTCATCAAAGACCATGGCGGCGGCGACAACAAGGCCCGCAATATGGTCAACTTCGTCATGGAACGCGAAGGCATCGACTTCAAGTCCGCAATAGAGTTCATCTGCCGCGCCTGCAACATCGCCATGGGCGACGAAAAGAAACAGTCTTCCGACGGCGCCAAGCTGACCAAGGTGGAACCCTCGAAGGAACGCCGTATCATACGCCGCCCTTCAGGCAAGTTCACCGACGCGGAACTGGCCGTTCTCGGTCCGCGCGACAAGAACGGCAAACCCTGCATCACCCAAGAGACCTGCGACCAGTTCAACCTCATTCCTCTCGATGGCTATATCAACCCCTGCATCGACAAGAACGGCAAGGAGCTTGACTACAGCTGGAAGGTGGAAGCCACCGAGACTTATCCAATCATGTACTACGACTACGGCGACTGGGGCAAGATATACCAGCCCTTCGGCAAGGTGAGGTTCATGTACTACGGCGAAAAGCCTGAGCATTTCGTATTCGGCTGCAAGCTGTTTCTTGAAGCATGGGAGAAAGCCAAAAATGGCGTCTATCCCCACGCCTACGAGCCTTCGAAGCGTAAGAAGAAGAAAGAGGAGGAAGAAGACCTGGAGGAAGAAAAGGACGAACGCTGGGAAGCCCTCACGATATGCAGCGGCGGCAGCGACGCCCTCAATGTGTATCGTGCAGGCCATGTGGTGTGCTGGCCCAACAGCGAGAGTGAACCGCTGTCGCCTGCCATCATCGCCAAGCTGAAGAAACTGGCCCGCAATCTCTATGTGCTCTACGATGCCGACGCCGCAGGCATCCGCAACGCCAACGAACTTGCCTTGGCCAACCTCGACATCCAAGTGATCAATCTCCCAGCCGACCTGGGCGAATGGCCCACCGGCAAGCGCGACGAGGAAGGAAAACCAAAGATGTGCAAGGACATCAAGGATTTCTGCATGTACTATCGTCGCGGCCAGATTGACCCCTACAAGGAATTCAAGTACAAGCTGGTGAAGCTGGCCAAGTCGATGAAGTTCTGGCTGATGACCGAGGATGAAGATGGCAAGCGTAAGTATGAAATCAGCAACGCGCACTTGTATCGTTTCCTTTCGGCAAGCGGTTTCCACAAGATGCCGACCAACTCAGCCGACGCATGGGAATTCGTTTACGAGCACGACCGTGTGGTCGAAGTCATCCCAGAGAAGGCCATCGTTGCCCGAGTGAAGGAGTACCTGATCAATTTCATCAGCGACAACCCAGAACACTACAGCATCAACCTTGAAAACACCATACACCGCTCAAAGCAAATCAACGCTGAATCGCTGAAGAACCTGGACTCCATCCAACCCAACTTCGACGCCTACACAGCCGATAGCGAGTATTATTTCTTCAGGAATATGGTAGTACAGGTGACGGCTGAAGGTATTAAGAAGATCATGCCCGACAAGTGCCCGTACTATGTGCTGAAGCATAAGGTAATCCAACACGACCTGCAACTGACGAAGGACTTGTACCGCGCCAACTTTACCGCCGATTGGCTTTGGGGTCAGGAGCTGTTGGCCAAGAACACCCCCGACACCCCCCAACATCTGCCTACGGTGATGGAACTTGACAAACTGACAAAGGAAAACAAAGTTGTGGAGGCGGAGCTGCTGACCGATTTCGACTATGTCCGCTTCGTCTGGAACACCGGCATAAAGATGTGGCGCGAAATGGAAGAGGCGCAGCGCAACGGTACCAGCCTGACACCTGCCGAAAACCGCGCCATCCAAAAGAACTTCGTCAACAAGGTGACCACCCTCGGCTACATGCTTCGCAAGTACAAGAGCCGCGGTCTGCCCAAGGCGGTCTACTGCATGGAGACCTCGGTGCTCGAAGAGGAGGAAGGCTCTCACAACGGCGGTACCGGAAAGTCGCTCTACCTGTCGTCACTCAACCTGCTACGCAAGGCCGAGTTCCTCAATGGCCAGTCGATGAAGGATAACAAGTGGGACTTCGTTTTCCAGCGCATCAACTTCGACACGGATATCGTGAACATCGACGACCTCAATTCAAGTATCGACATGAACCGCTTCCTTCCTGATATCACTGGTGACCTGCAGGTGAACCCGAAGAATAAGGATGAGTTCGTCATCCCCTACGACCGCTCGCCGAAGTTCGCCTTCACCAGCAACCACGCCATCAAGCGCTTCGACGGCAGCCTTCGACGACGCATCCAGTTCGTCAGCTTCAGCGACTACTACCACAGTCCCAATCCCGACATCAACCTGCAAGGCCGGTCGCCAAACACGGAGTTTGGCCGCGACCTGCTGAAGGACTACAACGATGCCGATATGAATTTGTTCTACAACTTCATGCTTCAGAACGTCAGGACCTACATGCGCCTTGGCCTGGTGGAACCCGACATGCCCGACATCGAGCTGCGCCAAAAGAGAGCTGCCATCGGTGAGGTGTTTGGCGACTGGGCTGATGGATGGCTCGAAACCAAGTGCAATGCCGACATCGACCGCAACGAGGCCTTCGCCAACCTGACCGACTACTGCAACCGCTTGAAGATCCGCAACGCCGTCAAGCTGAACCTCTTCACTAAGAAGGTGAAGATATGGTGCGAGATTCGTGGCTACATCTACAACCCCGACTGGTGGATGAACACGCTATCACCTTCCGACCAAAAGCGTAAGCTGAAGCGCGTGACCGACGATATGACCAAGGAGAAACACGAGTATTTCTATATCCAAGCCAATGAAAGCCTCAGCCAGGCTACCGACGGCGACCCGTTCTGATTCTTTTTTTTGGCCGCTCCGAAAAACTACAAACTTGCAACTTGATAATTAATGACATTTTTGACATTCTGACATTGGAAAAAGAAAAAGAAATGATAATCAAAGATTTATATAATAAATTTCGTTGTCAAAATTTTGTCAAAAACGAAAAATCGCGATTTTCGTTTGACAACGGTTTTGACAAAAATGACATCGGTGAGAATCAACAAGTTATGATTTCGTTGTCAAAACCCATTTTTGGCCGATTTCATCTTTTGACACCAATAACACGCTGTAACACAGCGATGTCAATTCCGTTGTCAGTTTGTCAAAGAAAAACCAACCTTAGACTAGAAAGGAGATAATTAATATGAAAGGACTCTATGTGACTGCCAGAATCGGCCAACGCTACAAACGCTTCATCGTTGGATCCTACCAGTCGGACACTGTGCCGCTGGAACGTGGCTCCAACCTCCTCAACATCATCATGCCCTACCTCGAACTGACCACCGGCGAACCTGAGGAAATAGACGACGAAACCATCAAAATCGAACTGCCCTTGGGCAACAAAAAAGTGTACAACTCTTCCGGGCAGACTGTGTATGTTTGCAACACGCTTTGGAGGAACCGCCTCAGCGAGGAAGGCCAGTACCGCGTGAAACGCTTCTTCGAGAACGAGTTCAAGAGCAAGTTGCGAACCTATGTGGACGCTTACATCGAGAAGGGTAAGGAGCGCGACAGAAACGGGAAGGACAGGCGGGTGAAAGAAGCCATCACGGCATTCTTCATCCAGTACCACATCGACTTCACCAAGAAGGACCTCGCCACCATGGCCCGCGACTGGTACCGCCATCGCGACAAGGTGGACGAAAACAAGCGTTCGCCGTTGGTTTGCTGATTTTTACACAATTCTCGCGTCGCGGTTTTTCCAAGCCAAAAAGAAAAAATTTCGCAATTCTCGTGTCGTAGTTTTTAACGCAAAAATACCAACCTGAAATATGAACAAAGTAGCACTGAAAACCATCGGCTTCGTCGAGCAAAACGAGGCCAACGACCAATGGACGCAACAACAGGAACAGCAGCTTGCCGAAAGAAGCCTGCCCCAAGACATATACATCGACGGCATCCACCGCTTCCGTAGCATCGACCAAGACAATTCCTCTATGAATGAGGATCTTGAAATAGGCGAGGAAGGCAACAAATACCGCCAAGAGGTTCAGTTTGTGGTGCGTACCGAGTACGACCGCAAGCTGGCCAAGAAATACGAGCGCCGCCCGCTGGTGGTGCACGTGTGGGCTGTGAACGGCGACCATTATAAAATAGGTACACCAACCTATCCGGCCTATCTCATCCCCTCCAAGAGCAATAGCATGAATGCCGTTGAAACGGCCATGACCGTGAATTACGAAACGCTTACGCCAATAATGTAGAAAAAAAATGCCCAAAATGTTGCACAATTGAAAAAAGCCGTATATTTGCAGCGTTCAAGTTAAACATGCGGGACGAGTGAAATCGTCCGTATGCGCTGCGTCCGGGCATTTTTTTATGCCCCAATGCGGCACCAGATATGGCGGCGTGCCAACCCCGTGATGCGGCTGTAATGGCCGTGTCGGTCCCGTATGTATGACTTGAACAGCGGGAAGTGGCGCGCCGCTTTTTTCGTGCCATATGTTCAAAATACATACATTATGCAAAATTCATTACAGACGGCGGGAAAGACCGCAACCCCTCACGGCTACCCCAAGCGGGTGCGCCTCTTCAGCCCCGACGGGCACGCCAACAACGACATCATCACCACGGCAGACGACATCCATGTGGAGCGTTTCCTTCGCGCCCACGCCAGGCGCATAGGGTGGCGCATCAGCGTCCGCATGATCAGGGAAGGAGGTGCGAGATGAGTGAATTCAAGAGAATAGCCGAAGACGCTCCCAGCGAGGAACAAGTGGCAAGAAAGAAAGCCGTGTGTGAGTTGAAAATCGGGCAAGTGCCGTCGCTGGCGAATTTGTTTGGCTATGCCGGTGTTGATGGCGAAACGCTCGACAGGAATCGTAAACGGTTGGATTATGCAGTGTTGGCAATGTCGGAATGGCTGGATGTGATGGAAGACTCCGAATCCCTGATGCATGCCTTCCACGTCATGTGCGACTGCCGCTTTTTCGTGAATCAAATTGAAGGACAAATCCTGAAGGCAGTTCACGCCACAATGGAAGAAGAGAAAGGAGGTGAGGAATGATGACCTGCACCGAAACCATCACGCGTCTCTGCGAACTTGTGGCAGAAATCGAGGAGATAAGAACGAACACCGAAGTATGCTGGGTCGGCTACGACCTACATGATATAGGTGAAAAGTTACAAGACATGATACTGACAATGCAAGAGCAAAAAGTGATGAAAAAGCCCTATGTCACCATCAAAGTGCCGTTGGACGGCTCTGTTTTGCGCCGCTTGAATATGTGTAAGGAAAAAGGACTTACGTCGAACGAGCTTTCCGCGATCGCCGTGCTTCACAACATTTATGACGACTTTGCCTTTCCTATCTACGACGCATGGCTGAAGCAAAGCAAGGAAGGAGGTGAGCAATGAACAAACAGAAGACGATAGAAAGCTATCCCGTCCTGATGGATTACATAGGCACTTGCGCCGACGACAGCCGCCTCGATGCCGACCTCGAAGGCCTCAAGGACATACTGCCCGGCCTGGTGAAGGTGCGCGCCTGTTGCGGCAACGACGACATCGAAGAGATGGATTCGGCTATCCAGTGCATAGGCTTCACCATAACCAACCTCAAGGAACTGCGTAAGGAACTCCTCAACTGACGCTATCCATCCACCACAGCCAAACGGCGGCGACTTCGGTTGCCGCCGTTTTTTTTGTCATTTACCACCACGGCGTGGAAAATACTTTTGCTCCGAACCAAAAACCAAAGTTTTTTCTATGCCGATTCTTTCTTTATTCAACGAAATCTTTCGTGAACCGTGGATGATTGACCCTCAAACCGCTGTGGGTCTAAAGCATGTGCTTCAAGGATTGCTCATGGGGATGGAGATTGATGACGATGAAGGCGATGATCAGCCCGCAACCGCCAATCACGACAAAAACAACATTATCCCCCGTGGCAAGAAAGTTCACCTTTCCTACCTGCAAGGCACCATGTTCCGCGATGGTACTGTTTGTGGCATTCCTGGTACCCGCGTGATTGCCAACAATCTCCTTGATGCCGACAGCCAAAAGGAAATCATCGGCCACATCCTCATTATCAACAGTGGCGGCGGTGCCGCCAACAGCGTTCCCGATCTTGCTGAAGCCATACAAGCCTGCCAAAAGCCTGTGGTCGCCTACGTTGACGGCTACATGTGCAGCGCGGCAATGTATGTCGGCAGCTACTGCGACCATATCATTGCACACCGCGAGGAAGACCAAGTTGGCTGCATCGGAACGATGATCCAACTCGCTGATTACCCAAAACAGGTTCGCGACAGCGACGGCATGATGCACATCCGCGTCTATGCCGACGGCGCAGATGAAAAAAACAGTGAGTATGAAGCTGCTCTTGAAGGCAATTTCGAACTCATCAAAGAGCGTGTGCTGAATCCGGCAAACGAACGCTTCAAAGCAGACATCAGAGCCAACCGACCAAACGTGAACGAAAACCAATTGAGAGGCCGCACCTACAACGCCAAGGATGTGACCGGCTCACTTATCGATGCCATCGGCAACTTCGATAGTGCCGTGGCTAAAGTGCTTGAATTGTCAAACCTTAAAATAACCAAGATGGACGGAAATCAGAACCTGCAATCGCTCCCTGGCTGCCAAAACCTTGAAATTGTTGATGGCAGCGTGAGCCTCACCGAAGAACAGGTGGTGGAGGTTGACAAAGCCATCGGCGAAGGTATTACTGCAAAGGCCTTGAATGAGACCGACAAAAAGACCATCACCGAACAGGCAAAAACCATCACCGACCTCACTGCCGAACGTGACGAACTGCAGACCAAGGCTGACCAAGTGGAAGCCAAGGATGCCGAAATCGCCACCCTCACCACCGAACGCGACAACCTCAAAGAGGAAAACGCGAAGAAGGACGCCCGCATCGCCGAGCTGGAAGCAGCTCTCGATAAGAACCTCTACAGCGACGAAGACCCGTTGCCTGCAATGCACCTCGGCAACCCTGCAAAGGATGACAACTGGAAAGAGCCATCCGATGAGGAAGCCATGCAAAACGCCATCAAGGCAGTACGTGGAGAAAACTAACCGAAACAAACCAAAAACCAAATTAAAATGCCTGAAACTATCAACACCCCCAGCATTGCTGCTGCATTGATCCATTCGAACCACAGGTTCAGAAAGGAACTCATGCTGATCACGGTGGCTTCCATCCTGGAATGCACCAAGCACATGCGCGTTATCAACGGATTGAAGGGTAAGGAAACCGAGGCAACGATTGTGCCTCAGGCCCACTTCAGACCTTATAAATCCCAGAAGGTCGTAGGCGAAACTGCCAGCCTCACCGCCCGTACCCTCGAGACCTTCCCCTTGGAGATCCTCGAGGAGTTTGACCCCGAGAACCTGTACACAACCGTATTCGGCGTTCCTTTCGATGCCGAGAAAGTGGACCTCGAAATCGTCCGCAAGCTGTTGCAGGAAGAAATGAAGAATGCCAGCCGCGGCCTGTGCGATCTTCTGTGCCGTGGCGTCCGCAATGCCGAAGGCACCGGTCGCATGGATGGCTTTAACGGCCTCGATACCATCATTGCCAATGAAATCGCTGCTGGCAATATCGCCTTCACCAATGGCAACTTTGCCAACATCGGCGAACTGACCGAGTACAACATCGTTGACGCATGGTACAACATGTTCACGATGATCGATGAAGCCTTGCTTGGCGATTCGAGCAAGAAGCTGAAGCTCATTTGCTCCATCAAGGACTACCAGGTGTACAAGAAGGGCTACGCCATCAAGTACGGTACTGGCATCTTCGCCGGTATGCCTGAGCAGCAGTACCTCGACGGTACCAACAACAAA